>DGED01000063.1:0-1132 GCA_002385755.1 Caryophanales bacterium UBA3935
ATGCGGCTCGTGTTTAACCTCACCTTCCGGGAGATCGCCGCCGAGAAAGGCGCCACCGTCGACTCGGTTAAGGGGAAGTATCGCCGGGCGATAAAAAAATACAAAAAAACGCTGGATTGAAGCCGGGATTTATATCCCGCTTTTTTTGTTCCAAAAAATTCCGCGACCGTTTCTCGACCTTCGATTGTCTTATTTAGCGAGCAAAGGTGATGCGTATGAAAACGAAAGATTTGAAAAAGCAACTGAAAGAAGCCCTGAGCGTCTCCGTCGCCGGCGGTTTCGAGGAGATAAGAGATAAAATCGATTACCGACGCCTGTTTTTCTACCGGCAAAGTCTCCGCGTCGCCCGTCTCGATATCATTTCGAAACTGGCTTCTGTCGCGGTTATTATATTGATTATTTCTTATTGTTTCCTGGTCATAATTAAAAAAGAGGCAAGTTATGATCGTTATTATATTAATGATAAGGATAAGATTGACGAGATAGAATCGTTCGGCGTGCCGCTTGATAAATTCACCGGGGAAAAGACTGTGGCGCCGCCTTTTAACGAACGAATCGACCGCTTTTTGGAAGATGAAACTTATGATTTCTATGAAATACAACACGGGACGGCGGAAAACAGGTATTATGTGGCGGGATATATAAAAGAAGAAGCCCGGGCGCGGCTTTTGGAAACGGGAAGCGTCGAAATCGAGGGTAAGGAAATACAGTTTGACCCGAAAAGCGTCGACGGGCTGCTCTATTACGCCTTCGCGATGAACCGGGACGATTACGGGTCGCTCTTATGGTTTAAAATTCGTGACGGCGCGAAAATTCCCGCGCGAGTGAAAGGTCATGCGCCGATAATCGTGTATTGCGTTTGGGAAGTCACGGTGACGAGTTTGGAAAACAACGAGTCGAGAAAGTTGCCCTTCTATCTCGTTAACAATTTTTCTTTCGCCGATTCCGACAAAAGCCCTTATCTCGTCCCGACCGCGGAAAACGCCGAGCTTGACGCGTTTTACGAAGGCCGAACGGAACTTGTTTGCTTGAGTTTGGATGAGGATTTGGATAATTACCGGTCGCTTAACGACGCGATGCCCGAGTATCTTCTTAATTATCAAAACCGCGAAGACTTTGCCTTGCCGGTCAT
>DGED01000063.1:1287-1441 GCA_002385755.1 Caryophanales bacterium UBA3935
CGAGGGAGAGCCGGTTTACGTTTTCTACGAGACAATAATCTCCGGGCTTTATTCGCTTCGCGATTCAAAAAGATAATAATGGCGAGTGATAAGCTTATAATACTTTGGTTTTTGAAAAGTATGTTCCGGCTCGCGATAATCCGCGGCGGTAATG
>DGED01000063.1:1472-4196 GCA_002385755.1 Caryophanales bacterium UBA3935
AGAGAGGGAGTATGTTATGAAAATATTGAGGTTCTTTATCCTTGCATTATCGCTTTCTTTATTGTCCGGCTGTTTTTACGCGGGCGTTTTCCCGCCGCCGGTCGAGAATCCCGATTTGGCCGGCTCCGCGAAAAAAAACCCCGTTCCGAGCGAGGGGACCCCGCTTGATTACGACGACTCAATAATCAGGTATTTCGCGGTCAGACCCGTTCTCGGAGACGAGAATTTCGTCAGGATTGACGATTATCGGGATTACTTGGATTTCATATCCCGACATGATATCGCGGAAGTTTACGAAAAGATCGACGATTACGACGAAGGCTTTTTCGCGTCCTCCGGTCTAATCCTCTTTTACAGATGGGAACCGTCGGGATCGATCCGACATGAGATTGACGGCGTTTATTTGGACGACGCGGACAATTTGATAATCGTCGTCGGGGTGACGGCGCCGTACATCCGCACCGATGACGTGGCCGAATACCTGTTCGCGGTGGAATACGAGAAGCCGGAGCGGGAAGTCGCCGATATCTATCTTAAATATGTTACTTCCTATTATAAACGCGAGGATTTTGTCCTCGACGGCGAGGCATGCAAAAAAGTTGTCGGGGAATTCCTTGCCGGGAATCGCGACGATATCGTCGAAGTCCGTCTCGACGCGCGGTTTCTCGAGCATCCCGAGCCCGGGGAACCATATAAAGGATTCAACGAGAGAAACGCGGAAAAGTACGGCCTTTCGCGCGTCAAGGGTGATTTGATCGCGAGCGGATACATACCTTCCGTCGCTGTCAAGTTCGCTTCTCCGGAGGATATTGATTTGGATTTGTTGGTCGATATTGCCGGGACGGACGATCTCATCTCCTTAAAGTTGGAATTCTTGCGGGTGGCGACGGACACGGAAACATTTCATTATCCGAAACCGTCCGCCCGCGACGACCTTGGCCGGGAGATTCCCGTAAAATATCGGGGTTTATATGCCGGGTATCATGTAAATATCAATAAATCGGCGCGAATCGACACTTATCAAGATTATTTGGATTTTGTTTCCGAATACGGCCAGATAATCTTTTATGACGAGGAGTTTTTTGCGGAATCGGGACTCGTGATCTATTCTCATTACGAACCTTCGGGGTCGAACCGACATACAATCTTAGGAGTTTATTTGGACGACGATGATAACATGACGATCCTTGTCGACAGATACATCCCGCGGATCGGAACCTGTGACGTCGTTTGGTATAAGAGCGTGATTGAATATGAAAAACCGAAAACGGGAATAAAAGATATCGTTATCAAGTATATCAATCGACGCGAGACGGTTGCATGCTTCGAGTTAACGAGCAAAGCCGAAATAGAAAAAGCGCGGAATTTCATCGCGAAGGAGAAGGAAAAGATTATTAATATCAACCTTAACGTGTACCATAACGGTAATCTCGAGAAGTACCGTCTTGAGCGCGTTCGCGCCAAGATTAATATCTCGCCGTACCTGCCGTACGCGGTTCTGAGTTTCGAATCCGCGGACGATATTGATTTTGATTTGTTGTGGGAGATCGCGACGACCGACCATGAGATAAAACTCAATCTTCCGGTTATTTATGAAGTCGTCGAAATAGCGTATGTTCACGTTAAATAACGGTTACATAAAAGACCCTGTTTAATAAAAAAAGGATTATCCCGTCACGGGATAATTCTTTTTTCATTTTTTGACCTAAGTCAAAAAGTTAGCGGCCGATTTTGCGTATAATATAAGCGTAAATAAATAATTCAGGAGGTTTTATCATGACAAACAAAGTATTTCAATTGGAAACATTGTCTTGCCCGACATGCGCAAGCAAAATCGCGCAAATTCTACGCAAAACAAAAGGAGTCGGCGCGGCCGAAGTCGCATTTATCTCTTCGCGAGCGAAACTAACCTATGACGAGGAGGTCGTCAGCGTCGACGAGTTGAAAAGAGTGATCGAGAAAACCGGTTACAAAGTTATCGGGGTAAAATAATTTGACGCTCCGTATAACCAAAAAACAAAGGCTTATCGCGGCCGCCGTTTTAATCGTCCCGGCCTTTATTCTCTATAAAATTCTCGGCTACCGGGTCCCAACGATCGTCTTAATGATTCTTGCGACGATTGTCTCCGGTTTCCCGATTTTCCGGAAGGCGTTGTTCTCGCTTCGCCGTCTCGTCTTCAGCATCGAGCTTTTGGTCACGATCGCCGTCGTCGGAGCGACTATAATCGGCGAGTACTGGGAAGCGGCCGCCGTCTCTTTCCTTTTCATGTTCGGAGATTATCTGGAGGCGCGGACGATCGATAAGACCCGTTCGGCGCTCAGGGAACTTTTGCTTCTCGCGCCGGCGACGGCGAGGGTCATAACCGACGGGGTCGAGAAAGAAATCAGTCCCGAAGAGGCGCGCGCGGGCGATGTTGTTCTTGTGAAGCCGGGGGAGAAAATCCCCGTTGACGGCGTCGTCCTCGAAGGCCAGGCTGCCGTTAACGAGGCGACGATAACGGGAGAGAGCCTCCCCGTGGAAAAAGAGACGGCCGCTTGGGTATATTCCGGAACGATCGCCGAGGCCGGGTATTTGAAAATCCGCGCCGTGAAGGTCGGCGAGGACACGACATTAGCAAGAATCTTGGAGATGGTTGAAGAAGCGCAGGATAAGAAAGCGAAAACGGAAAAGTTTATCGAACGGTTCGCGAAATATTACACGCCCGCGGTCGTTATCCTGGCCGT
>DGED01000063.1:4397-12656 GCA_002385755.1 Caryophanales bacterium UBA3935
TGCCCCGGGGCGCTCGTTATATCGACGCCCGTCTCTTTAGTCGCCGGCATCGGCAACGGCGCCCGGCGCGGCGTCCTCTTTAAAGGCGGGGAGATCATCGAAAAACTCGCCTCCGCCCGCGCGGTCGCCCTGGATAAGACGGGAACGATCTCGCGCGGCGAGCCCGCGGTACGGGAAATCATAACTTACGGTCTCGCCGAGGAAGAAGCGCTCGCGATCGCGGCGGCGGGGGAGGCTTATTCCGAGCACCCGCTCGCCAAGGCGATTGTCGCGGCGGCGCGGGAACGGGAAATTGAGGCGGGGGAATGCGAAAACGTCGAGATCCTTACCGGACGGGGAATCAAGTTTAAGTATAAAGGAAAAGTATATTTTGCGGGAAGCGACAGGTTTCTAAAAGAAAACGGCCTCACGCCCCCCGGACTGCCCGAATTGGCGGGAGCGACCGCGGTCTTTTTAAGCGACGAAGAAAAGACGCTCGCGGTTATCGCGATCGCGGACGCCGTCCGGCCCGAGGCGCGGTCGACGATAACCGGTCTTAAGCGGCAGGGAATTGAGAAAATCGTCATGCTTTCCGGTGACAGTCATCGCGCGGCGCGGGCGGTCGGGACCGAGGTCGGGGTCGACGAGTATTACGGCGAGCTGTTGCCCGCCGATAAAGCGGCGATCCTCGCCCGCCTGAAAGCCGATTACGCGACCGTCGTCATGGTCGGCGACGGCGTGAACGACGCCCCGGCGCTCGCTTCCGCCGATCTTGGCGTCGCCATCGGCGGCGCCGGGAAAGAAGCGGTCATGGAGACGGCCGATATCGTCTTAATGGGCGACAGGCTCGACACCCTGAACTATGCCTTCGGGCTTTCGCGCGCGACCGGGAGAATCTTAAAACAAAACATTTTTTTCGCCCTGGCGGTCGCGGCGGCGTTGCTTTTGGGCGTCTTGACCGGCAAGGTGAGCCTTGCCTTGGGAATGCTCGTCCACGAGATTTCCGTGTTATTGGTTATCGTTAACGCCGCAAGACTTTTAAATTATGGTAAAATATATAAGAAGAAAAAGAAAGGGTGAGAAAATGGAGCGCGACAGCTGCCGTGATTTTGCTTCCTGCGTCGATCTCGTGCCGATCTTCGCGTTTTTAAGCGCCGAGGAGAAACAAGAAATCCGCGCCCTGGCGGCGCATCGGTTTTACGAGAAAGGCGGGATCGTCTATTCCCCCGGCGAGGCCGGGAAGAGACTTTATATCGTTCACGAGGGGAAAATAAAAATCTCGCGTTATACCGATGACGGCCGCGAGCAGATTATCCGCGTCGCCGGCCCCGGGGAATTCGTCGGCGAGCTTTCGCTCTTCGGCTCGGCGCCCCCGGCGGACTACGCCGTCGCCGTCGAAGAATCCTCTTTATGCGTTATCGACGGCGAGCATTTAAAAAAGTTAATCGAAAAACATCCCGCGGTCGGGATGAAAATTATCGAAGAGTTAAGCAAGCGTCTTTCGGTCCTGGAAGAGCTGATCGAGGGGATTAACCTCCATTCCGTGGAATGGCGCCTGGCGCGCGTGTTGCTCAGTCGCGCCGATAAAAACAACGTCGTCGTTTTAAACACCACGAAAGGGAATTTCGCGAGCCAAATCGGCATGAGCCGGGAAACGCTGAGCCGGAAATTCGCCCTGTTTCGCGAGAAACGCTGGATCAAGTTCATCACCCCGCGCAAGATTCTCATAACCGACAGAAAAGCGCTGGAAGAAATATTGTAAAAGAAGCCGCAGTTTCGCGGCTTTTATTTTTTCTTGGCTTATTTTGCAGGGAATGAAATTTTTGATATTTATAAACAATAAAAGCGGTGACGCGATGAAAAAAATAATGTTGTTTGCGAACGCGCTGGGTTGTTTGTTTTTGCTTTTCGCGGGAGGGAAAGTTGCGTGCGAGCCGGAGTCGGCGGGCGCGGCCTTTGATAGTTCCGCGGTCGCCGGGATCGCGATAAACGCGGATATCGACCGGGAAGTTTTCGAGTTGTTCGTTAAGCTGAACGAAAGCTACCGAGAGGAAAAAGGCGAGGTTACCGTCGTTTACGAGACGCGCGGGGACGAAGCCGTTTTAAGCTATTTGTTTGATTTTCACGTTTACCGCGAGGGGAAAACGATTCGGAAAATCAAGCGCGCCTATAATTACCGCGCCGACGACGGTCAACCGCTCGTTTTAAGCGCGTCGGCCTTAAAAGAGAAGTATTTGCCGCGGCTCGCGCGGGAAATGGAAAAACGGGGCTACGCGATTACCGAGAACGACTTGAAGTATTTTAAATACTCCATCGGGAGTTCCGAGATTATTTTTTTCTACCCGCTTGACTACGACGCCAACTATATTGAGGTGAGACTCCCTAATTTGGGCGGCGGGGAGGCCGCTTCCGCGAAACCGGAAAAGCCGGCGCGGCTCGCGGCCTTGACGTTTGACGACGGGCCGGGTCCCGCGACGAAGCAACTCGTCGATCTGCTTGACTCCTACGGGGTCAAGGCGACGTTTTTCCTTTTGGGCGAAAGGGCGCGACTATATCCCGAGGCCGCCGCCTATATCCACGCTTCCGGGCACGAGCTCGGCAATCATTCCTATTCCCATCCCGATTTTACCGATCTCTCGCCGGCCGCGGCGGCTCGGGAAATCGCCGCCGCCAGGGATGCGATCTACCGCGCGACGCGCTCCTACCCGAAACATTTCCGTTTTCCCTACGGGCACTATTACCGCGACCTTTTGCCGGGGATCGCTTTGCCGGTGGTGTTGTGGAATTGCGATTCCGAGGATTGGCGCTACCGCGACGGGCAGGCCGTCTATCAAAACGTGATCGCGGGTTTAAGCGATCGCGCCGTGATCCTTTTTCATGACAACGGCCGGCACAAAACGGTCATTGAGGCCGTGATTAATTATTTGCTCGCGGCTGGATATGAGTTCGTGACCGTCTCGGAGATGTTTGCGTTTTACGCCGAGGAAAACGTCGTTTTCGGGAGGATTTACTCATAATCAAAAACCTCCTAAAAAACGACAATTTTCCCTGGGGGATTGTCAGGAAGCGATACATCGTGTATAATTGATGCGAAGGAGAGAAGGAAAAAATGAAGATTATCGAAAAATTTATGATTCGTAACGATTGTTATCTCGCCGGGCGGAAAATAACGCCCAAGGGCATCATGGTTCATTCGACGGCGACCCCCGGGGTGATGGCCGGCGAGTGGTTCGCGCGCTGGAACAAATCATACAAGGCCGGCGAGACCGACCGCCAAGTCTGCGTGCACGCGTTTTTGGACGATAAGGATATTTATCAGTATTTGCCTTGGGATCATCGCGGCTGGCATGCCGGCGGGAAGGCCAACGACACCCATATCGGCTTTGAGATTTGCGAGCCGGCGGGGCATACTTATCGCGGCCCGGAAATGATCGGCTATGACGCCGCCATGCGCGAAGATTATTTCCGGAAGGTATTCCGGCGGGCGGCGGAACTATGCGCCTATCTTTGCCGGCTATACGGCCTTAGCGAGCGCGACATTATCACCCACTGCGAGGGCTATCGCCTGGGAATCGCGAGCAATCACGCCGACGTCATGCATTGGTTCCCGAAACACGGGGAAAGCATGGACACTTTTCGCGCTTTGGTGAAGCAATTATTAACGGAATAAGGTTTTTTTCCGCTATTTATGACAAAAAAATACAAAAAAAGCCATAAAGTTTATTGACATTAGGAATTATGGTGATATAATAAAACTGACGACTAAATACCTGGAAAGGATTGAGGATGACCAAAAAACAACTTGTTGAAAAAATGGCGGAGAAAGCCTCGTTGACAAAAGCCGACGCCGAACGGGCGTTGGACGCTTTCGTTAGCGCGATCAGCGAGGAACTTGCGGCCGGGGGGAGATGTCCAGTTAACAGGCGTCTTTTCCCTTAAAGTCAGCGAACGTTCGGCGCGCATGGGATTGAATCTGAAAACGAAAGAAAAGATTATGATCCCCGCGAAGAAAGTCATCAAGTTCAAAGCCGGCAAACAACTCACCAGTTTAGTACAGTAATTTTCTTAGCAATCGGTTTTGTTGCGTTTGTTTTATGATGGGAGTCTATGACAAAAATAAGGTATTTAGTTGCTTCCCGATACCGGGCCTCGCCCGGAAAAAAGGCCAGCTCGGCGCTGGCCTTTGTTTTTTATTAGCGTTTGTTAACGGGCGTTACGCATTCGATGGTATCGTTCGCCGGCCGGTTTACGGCCGTCGAGACTTCCGCGAGCGCCAAGCGCTCGCCGGGAATCGAGAAAAATAACGCCCCAAGTTTCCCGGGATCGATCCCGTCGTCAAGCCACGGGCCAAAATTCGTCTCGTCGACGATAACCGGCATCCGCTCGTGGATTGAAAGCAATTCCCCGCCCGCCGCGGTCGTCAGGATTGCGCAGGCGGCGCCCGCCTCTCCCGTCGCGGTCCGGTACTCGTCCCAAATGCCGGCGAGGGCGAAAATCGGCCGGTTTTTGACGGTGATGTAGTAAGGGACTTTCCCTTTTCCCGTCGCTTGCCATTCGAAGAAACCGGTAACGGGTATCAGGCAGCGCCGCCGCCGGAAGGCGGAGCGGAAAGCGGGCTTTTCCCTGACCGTTTCCGATTTCGCGTTTATTAATCTTAACGGTTTCGCGTCTTTCCGGGCGAAGCCGGGAACGAAACCCCATTTCAAAAGGCGGAAATACCGGCGATCGCCTTCGTAAACCACTGCCGGAATCATTTCGCCGGGGGCGATATTGTACCGGGGAAGACGGAACTCGATCCCCGGGTCGTAAATATCAAAATATTCCTGTAAATACTCGAGCATCTCGTCTTTGCTGGACGCGATCGCGAAACGGCCGCACATTGTCATCACCCGCTCCCATTATATCATAAAAAAGCGGCGGATGGCAATCATATATATATACATTTCGCCGCCGCCGTGATATAATTTCACCGGAGGAGATTAGCCAAGATGATTATAAAAGACATGATTTTGGACGGGATTCCCGTCACCGAGTATCAAAAAGAAGACCGCGCGCCGCGCCGTCTGCTTTTTTTCTTTCACGGTTTTACCGGCGAGCGGAAAACGGGCGTTGGCGACCGGGCGGAGGCGCTCGCGGATCTCGGGTTTTTGATCGTCGCCCCCGACGCTTACTTGCACGGCGAGCGCTCGCCCGCTTTTTTCGCGAATTGGGACAATAGCCGCCGCCAAAAGGAAATCGTGAACATTATTATCAGGACCGCGCGGGAAGCCGAGCTTATTTACCGCAAATACTATAAAGACAAGCGCGGCTTTAACACGGACGCCGTCTACGCGTACGGGGTGTCGATGGGGGCGGCGATTGCTCTCTATCTTGCGTCCTTTATGCCCGAGGCGAAAACCGCCGTGAGCATCGTCGGCTCGCCCTCGTTTTGCGCGTTTTACGAACGCAAACGGGAAGCGTACGGGTTCGCGCGCGACGAATATTACGCCGTCAATCTCGCAAGCTACCGTTCGGAGGACCCGCTCCTTAACTGGCAAAGGTTTAAGGGGAAAAGCCTGTTTCTTTCCGGCGGGACCGAGGACGTTATCGTGCCGCCGGTTTACGCCGAGGAACTGAGCGAGTTGCTTCGGGGCGAGGACGTCGTCTTTAAAAAGTACGCGACCGGTCACGAATCGACCCCGGAAATGACGGAAGACAGTTACCGTTTCCTAAGCGAGCGCTTGGCCCGGGATATCGCGAAAAACGGCGAATAACCGGATGGCGCCGCCCGGCGGAGTTTGTAATTTTATAATGAAAACGATTGATATCTTTCCTTTTTTTGTGTTATAATTATCTCGGATTACCGGCGGCGAGCGAAAACAAGCGTTTTTTCGGGACGCCGCCGCTAATAACGACAATTTGGAGGATAATATGGTTATTGGAATTTTAAAAGAAATAATGCCGGGAGAACGACGCGTCGCCGGCACGCCGGAGACGGTAAAAAAAATGATCGAAAGCGGTCATACCGTTCTTGTCGAGACCAACGCCGGCCTGAAGTCATTTTATTCCGACGCGGCGTATCAGGAAGCGGGCGCCGTGTTGGTGGACGATCCGGAAGTTATCGCCGCGCGGGCCGACGTTATTTTGAAGGTAAAAGAACCGCGTTATAACCAAGAAAAAGAAAAACACGAAATCGATATGATGAAGAGCGGTCAATATTTGATTACTTTTCTTCACCCGGCCGCTCCCGCCAATCACGAACTTGTCCGGATGATGGCGGAAAGAGGGATTATCGGCCTCACGCTTGACGGCGTTCCCCGCATCAGCCGCGCGCAATCGATGGACGCCCTGTCCTCAATGAGCACCTGCGCGGGTTATAAGGGAATGATTATGGCGATCGACGAGATCGGGAAATTCGTTCCGCCGGTCGCGAGCGCCGTCGGGATGCTCCCGCCCGCGAGCGTCGTGGTCGTCGGCGCGGGCGTCGCCGGGCTCCGGGCGATCGCCACGGCCCGCGGATTGGGCGCCACCGTCCACGCCGCCGATATTCGGCCCGAGGCCGCGGAGCAGGCGAAATCGTTGGGCGCGAGAATCATCGATTTGGAGGTTCCGGCCGAAGTTGCCGTGAGCGCGGACGGGAAATTCGCCCGCAGTCTTCCCGAGAAATGGCTCGAGGTCGAACGGAAAAACCTTGAGGAAAAGATTCTTGCGGCGGACATCGTCTTCCTGTCGGCGCTTGTTCCCGGAAAACTCGCTCCGATTATCGTCACCGAGGAAATGGTTAAGAAGATGAAGCCGGGAAGTTGCATCGTCGATGTCTCGATCGACCAGGGCGGTAATTGCGAGATCACGCCGCCGGGAACGAAGGAGACGCGTCACGGGGTAACGATTATCGGGATTAAAAATATTCCCGGGATGATTCCCGCCAGCTCGACTTGGATGTTCGCGCAAAATATTTATAATTTGTTAAGCTACATCGCCAAGAACGGCAAGATCGAATTGAACCTTGACGACGAAATCGTCGCCTCGATTCTCGTCACCAAGGACGGGAAAATCGTTCACGAGGGCGCACTCGAGGCGATGGGTCAAAGCCGGTAAGGGCAATGACCGAAAGGAGCAATCAATGGATACGATACAAATAGTTTTGCTGGTTGTATTTGTAGTAGCGGCGATAGTCGGGTATCTTATCATTAACCGCATCCCGAGCCTATTGCATACGCCGCTAATGTCGGGAACGAACGCCCTGTCGGGAATCACCATTCTCGGCGCTTTGGTGGCGACCGCCGTCGCCGTGAAGTCATCCTCCCCGGTTGGAGGTTATATTTTCGGATCTCTCGCCATCGTTCTCGCGATGATTAACGTCGCCGGCGGGTTTATCGTTACCGACAGGATGTTAAGAATGTTTGACGGGAAGGATAAAGAAAATGAATCGAACGATTAATTTTCTTCTCGTTTTGCCGGATACGGCTTATTATGTGATTTGCGGGGCGTTAGCCTTGATCGTGCTGATCGGGATCTCCCTGATGAGCAAGGTAAAAACCGCCGTTCTCGGCAACCGGCTCAGCGCCCTCGCGATGGCCGCGGCCATCGTCGTGACTTTGCTGAAATACGAGATTCTCCCCGACTGGGTTTTATATATCGGCATCGCCTTGGGTTTTTTGATCGGTTTATGGCTCGCGGTTAAGGTTAAGATGATCGAGATGCCGCAGCTCGTGGCTTTATTTAACGGGCTCGGCGGCGCCGCCTCCGCCATCGTCGGATTTTTCGCGTATCTCGGCATCGGCGCGGGAGACGACCTCTTTTCCCGGATCACGGCGCTCCTCGCGATCGCGGTCGGCGCGATAACGTTTTTCGGAAGCATGATCGCCGCGGGGAAACTGCATAAACTAATTAACCAGAAACCGATTATTCTGCCTTTTCACACCGGAATCACCGTCCTGCTTCTGGTTTTGACGGCGGCTTACACGGTTTTCGCCGTCATTCCGGCATTTAGCGGGATGCCGACGCTAAACGCCGTCGCTTTGACGATTATCGCCACGCTTTTCGGCATCGTCTTTACCGTCCGCGTAGGCGGAGCCGACATGCCGATTACGATTTCCCTCCTTAACAGTTTAAGCGGCGTCGCCGGAGCGATCGCGGGTCTTGCGATCGGGGATCTCTTGCTCGTTATCGTCGGCGCGATCGTCGGCGCCTCGGGACTGCTTTTGACGAGAATCATGTGCCGGTCGATGAACCGCCGCTTGTCGGCGATTTTACTCGGAAAAACAACCGCCGCTGTCGTGACAGAGGCGTCCGCCGCGG
>DGED01000063.1:12886-25560 GCA_002385755.1 Caryophanales bacterium UBA3935
TTGTGCGAGGCGGGCGTCGACTACGAGGATTTATACGAAATGTCGGATATCAACGATGATTTTGCCGGGGCGGATCTCACGGTAATCGTCGGCGCCAACGACGTCGTCAATCCCGCGGCCCGCGACACCGTCGGAACGCCGATATCGGGAATGCCGATACTCAACGCCGACCATTGCCCGCGGATCGTGATTTTCAATTACGACATGAAGCCCGGCTACGCCGGCGTCGAGAACCCCCTATATAGAAGAGAAGAAGGCGTCTGGCTTGTTATGGGCGACGCCGCGGAAACGCTGAAAGATATTTTGAATAAATGGTAGTAAAAAACCCGAAAGTTTAGCTCATAACCTTCGGGTTTTTAAAATCTCGTTTTAACGGTCAGGTGACTGCCGATTTGAAAGTCGCCTTTATCGTAGGTGATGACGAACGGCTCCGGGGCGGTAAAGAATTTCGTTCCCCGGATCGCGAAATTATCGAAGTTAAAGCGCTCGTCGCCGGACAGGTTATCTACCGGGATAACGGCGATTGTGCCGGTGTCGACCGTGATGCCGTCATAGATCCCGTCGCCGCCGTATGTTTGGCCGATAAAGATCTTGACGCCGTCGACTTCCAGCAAGGCCGCCCGTTGATCGAGTTTATAGAAGAGCGACCAAAGTTTTTCGATCCAATGGTAGCCCGGCGTTCCTTTGATTATCAGGCAGGGATCGCCGACATAATAGGCGCCGGCGGGCATATTAATTTGTTCCATATTTCCTCCTTATTAGTCGCCAAAAATCATTTCCACAAATTCCGGGTGATCGATGAAAGGATTGCGATTGTTTTGCCAGCGGTAGATGACATCGTTGCGTTGTTTTTCGAAATCATCGGGCGGGTCTTCCCGGTGCCACCTAAGCAGGCAGGATAAGACCGCCATTTTCGCGGCCTCGGGGGTGTAGTTGGTATTCGGGTCGTTAGGCAGGACTTCCTCGACCAAGTCAAACTCGGGATAGCGGATGACCATGTAAAAGAGAATCCGAGCCACGTCGCCCTTGTCTTCGTCGCCGGGGTAATATGTTTCCGGCCCCGTCTCGTCGGAGAAGACCTTGTTTCCCCGACTGCTGTTTACGGACGGTTGAATCGCCCTCAGGTTGTGAAGGTCGCTCGCTTGGTTTTTCTCGTGCTCGTCGACGCGCTCGACGCCAAGCCGCGAGTTTGGCCAGACATGCTCGCGATGCCAGCTGGAGCCGTCCCATAAGGCCGGAACGCTCGCGCGGGAATAAATCGTGAGAACCTTGCCGGGGTTATCGGGGTCGGCGTCGGCTTCAGCCAGGGCGACTTTCGCGTCGGCGTAAGAGACGAGCGTGACGTTGGTCGAAACAAGTTCCGTCAAGAAATTCTTAAGTTCCTCGCCATCCAACCCCTCGGCGCCCGCGTAGTATTCCTCAAGCGGCAATTGGGGATAGCCGTTGTCGTCGGCGAATAAGTAATCATATCCGAAGAACGCGGCGACGGCGATCACGATTATGCTTACGATGCCGCCGGCGATTTTTTTCAGCGAATTTTTCATACTTCTTTCCTGCTTTCTTTTTGTATTATTATATGCGCCGTTTTTATTATACATTGTTTTTTTGTCATAATCAATAGGCTAAACGCATATCGAGCCGAAATTTGCCATTTATCGACGGCAGGCAAAAAGCGAAAGATATTAACAAGTAAGAGTGTTGAAAAAAAAGATTAAAAGTGATACAATATAACAAGTTATCACAAGAAAAGCAGGTGAACTCATGTTTTTAGCAATCTACGACGGAGAAAATTTTAACGCAGCTAATTTTTCCGATGCATTATTAATAACCTTGTTTTCAATGTTACTCGTGTTTTTGATTTTGGCGCTATTAATGTTCATTATTTCGTTGCTTAATTATGCGCGCCCGGCAAAACCCGCCCCAAAGGAGATGAACTGGGAAGAGTTGGACGAGGACGCGCGGGTCGCGGCTTTGGTCGCGACGGTTGATTATGCCGAGGAAACGAAACAAGACGTCAGGCTCGTTTCCGTTAAGAAAATCACGAAGGAAGGAAGAAAATAATGATCGACTTGTTCAAGGAATTTTGGAATTCGACGGGAATCAGCGAAATTCTCGCCGGAAACTGGCGTAATATCGTCATGATACTGGTCGCCTTTGTTTTGTTTTATCTCGCGATCGCGAAAAAGTTTGAGCCATATCTTTTAATCCCGATTGCCTTCGGGATGTTTCTTGCTAATTTCCCGCTCGGGGGCATTACCAATCCCCCGGTTATCGTCGACGGCGAGACGAAAGAGGTCGGGGGCTTGATTTATTACCTGCAGCAGGGGGTGAAACTCGGGATTTATCCCGCACTTATCTTTCTCGGCATCGGGGCGACGACCGATTTTGGGCCGCTTATCGCCAACCCGAAAAGCCTGCTCCTGGGCGCGGCCGCGCAAATCGGTATATTCCTCACTTTTCTCGTTGCTATTGTCTTGCCTCAGTTTAACGGTTTCGAGGCCGCTTCAATCGCCATTATTGGCGGGGCTGACGGGCCGACGGCGATTTTCCTTACGAACAGGCTCGCCCCGCACATTCTGGGCTCGGTAAGCATCGCCGCCTATTCCTACATGGCGCTCGTCCCCGTGATCCAGCCGCCCGTAATCCGCTTGCTCACGACGAAACGCGAGCGACGGATTAAAATGGAGCAGCTCCGGGAAGTAAGCAAACTTGAAAAGATTATCTTCCCAATCGCCGTGACGCTCGTCGTTTTGTTATTAGTGCCTTCCTGCGCGCCTTTAATTGGGTGCCTGATGCTCGGTAATTTGATTAAGGAATCGGGCGTCGTCCCGAAACTTACCGAGACCGCAGCCAATTCCTTGCTTTATATCGTCACGATCCTTTTGGGCGTAAGCGTCGGCGCCACCGCGACGGGCGAGCAATTCTTGCGAATTGAGACTTTGCTTATTATCGGCTTGGGCGTGGTCGCTTTTATGACGGCGACGGCCGGCGGGGTCCTCTTCGGGAAACTGATGTGCTGGATTACGAAAGGTAAGGTCAACCCGATAATCGGCGCCGCGGGCGTAAGCGCCGTGCCGATGGCCGCCAGGGTCGCTCACCTTGAAGGCCAAAGGGAAGACCCCGAGAATTATTTATTGATGCACGCGATGGGCCCGAACGTGGCCGGCGTGATCGGCTCGGCAATCGCCGCCGGGGCCTTTATGATATTCTTTTAATAGCAAAATATAAGCGACGCTTGTTAAATAATCAATGATGTTATAAAAATGCTCTGTTAGATATTTTGTGGTTTTTACCGCAGTTACAAAATAAGCGGTTAAAAAAAGCATCTCACCAACATTCGGTTGAGATGCCTTTTAATTAACTAAACGCGCTTTTTATTATTTTGGCGTTCCTTTTACGGGAAATATTTTATTGAGAGTATTGTTCTGTCCCAGATATGCCATGATTGAAGTCTCCTTTTTGTAAAACAGCGGATAATATTAATAAGGAAACAGGAATGTTCCTTGCTGAAGCCTAGATTGGATATATCGTTTTTTATTTGCTCTTGCAAAAAGGGTGTTTCTGTTTAATAATATAATTTGACATATAGAAGATTATAGTTTTCATTCTTGAATTAATTCACCTAATTTTTTTTATAATGCTCTTAAAAAAGGCGAAGCCCGTCGTTTTCAGGCTTCGCTATTTTTTACGTTTACGATTTATTTGTATATTGCGAGAAGATCGGCGAGGATACCGAGAAACTTGCCGGTCGTATGCCCCCAAATCTCCTTATAGACGGCGCCGTTCGCGGTCGGCCAATAAGGGGCGTCCTTCGCGCCGCGGGTCATAATCCCGACCGGGAGCGCTCCTATCATTTGAGCGGAAAAAGCGACGTATAAGGGATGGTAGTTGTGTCCTTCGCCGTACATCGTTGAAGAAGCAAAGGGGTTTTTGCCTAGGACCCATTCGAGCTGGCGAACGGCGATCTGCGCGAGCTCACGGTCACCCAATACTTTCGCGCACGCGGAGACCGCCTTGGCCTTGCTTAAAAGGGTGGCGTGGTACCCGCGTCGGGAAACGGCGATCGGGAAACGGCGGAGATAAATGTTGTCAGCGAGTTTGATTCCGCTTTTCGCCTGGGCGACGAGCGAGGCCATCGCTTCCTCGTCGCTGTATAGCGTTTTCGAATAAGTGTGATCGTTAAGATCGAGTTTTCTTGTGTCGTAGATATATGCCGGGAGCAGCCCATAAGGGAGGGCGACGTCGGCGGTCGCTTTAATATATTCGCCGTATAACTCGATTCCCTCTCGCCACGCCGCGGCGTCGGGATGATTGGGCGCTACTTCAAGAAGCCGCGCAAGCCCGCAAACCGGCGATTGTTCGTGCCCGCGGTGTTCGTAGTTCAAGATTTGCGCGTGATCGGGGTTTTTGTAAAAGAAGCCGCGCAGGGGCTTATCCCACGTCGGGAGTTTTCGTTGTTGGCAGGATAGAACGACGCTGGCGTATTCGGCTCCCTGCTCGAGATAACGAGCGTCGCCGGTCAAAAGATATATCTCCGCCGCCGCGAGCGCTCCCTGGCCGCAAACCTGGGCCGCCGCCCCCGGTCCCCAGCGTTTCGTGTAGAGGCCCTGTTTTCTTCCCTCGACACCAAACCAAAAGTCCTCTTCGGCCGCCCGGCGGCACCAGTCCGAAAACACCGGATCGCGATCTTTATACAGGCGAGCCGCGGCCGCCTCGGCGCCGGCCGCCAAGAAGTTTTCAAACGGCCCGTTTTCCGCAACATTTCTCCTCGTAAAATTCTCGATTCCCTCAAGGACGTTCGGCCGCCAGATTGAGTAAAGAACGGCCATCGCCCGGTAGCCGTCGCCGAAACGGGTCCTGAGGAGCCAGTTCACGCCCCAGCGACCCTCGGCGAGAACCTCGTCGCGCAATTTGCCGTCGGGCAGGGCGTCGGCCGTTTCGAACACGGCGTGGGCTATTTCCGCCGTGCAGATTTCAAATTGGGAGACGTCGCCCGCGTCGTGCCAACCGCCGTGATTGGGCACCATCCGGCCGTCATGATGGAAAGTGTATGAGTTAAGATGGCAGGGGCTGTGGACGCCCGGGACGTCATCGCCGCACCGGAGTGTTTTTAAGAAAGCGATGCTTTTGATAAACGCGGGACGGTAAGGAAACTCGTCCACAACAAAAGCGAAAGTTTCGCGCCCGTCGAGCGCGAGCCGGTAACGACCCGGCTTTTGCAGGGCGGAAAAATCCAAGATATAGAACGAGCCGAGTTCGCTTTCGGCGGTCTTGACCGGGAAACGGCGGCGGCTGCCGTCGCTTTCGTCAATTATCTCGAAATAATCGGCTTTCGCTTCCCCCGTCACGGCGATTTTCTCGGCGGCGGGGAAATAGCCGCTATGACAGAACGCGACGCGGTCGCCGAGCTCCCACCCGTCGACATGGTCGGGCGCGACTTTTTGAATCTCGATGTCCTTAAAATAAAACTTAACGTCGGGAAGCGCCTCGGGCGGGCAACCGAGAAGAACCGGCCCGAAACTAAGGCTTGTGATTTTCTCCCTGGCAAATTCGCCGATTTCCCAGACGACTTGGTTCCAGCGGTTGGGAATCACGCTCGGGGCGTGCCCATAAGACTTATCGCCGCCCGCAAGCCGGAAGTGAAAATAAAAGTTGGGAAATCCGGTCGCTTCCGGGTGGACGGATAGGGAAATCCTGTTGTATTCGCTCCAATCTTCGTCTTCAAAGTTAAGCTTTATCATGCTCGCGGGCCGCGTGTTGTTATCGTCGGCCTCGGCGTTGGTCGAAAGAACGAAACCCTCCGGCGTTCGCTCGAGACTGCCGCGACCGGAGAACGAAAAATCCGCAAGCGGTAGCGCCCGCGTCTTTTCCGCCTTTTTTTCCAGCCAGCGTTTTTCGGCGGTCGTTTCATAATCAATTGATACGTTCATTTTCTTCAAAAAATCCATAATCTTTCCTCCTTACGCTTTATTATTATAGTATTTTTTTCGAAAAAAACCAAGCAAAACAAAAAAAGCCCGGAGGCTTTTTATTCAGGCTGCGTAAAGCAGCGCCGTCGCGAGCGCGAAATAGATAAGCAGGGCGACGATATCGATTACGGTCGTGATAAATGGTCCCGAGGCGGTCGCCGGGTCGATTTTCGCTTTTGAAAAGAGAACCGGGATAACGGCGCCCGAGAGATTCGCGACCGTAAGCGAGATTGCGAGCGAAAAAGCGAACACAAAAGCTATTTTGTATATTTCATAGCCATTGTTTTCGGAAAGCGCGAGCAGGGCGGCGGAGAAAGCGAACGAAAGGATGCCGAAAGCGATTCCCAGGATGCCCCCGCGCAGAGTCTCGCGACCGAGGTGTTTTAAAATATCGTTTTTGTTTTCGAGTTTGTTTTTCGTGATTTTCTGGATGGTGATCGCCAGGGTCTGCGTCCCGCTGTTCCCGGCCATGTTCAGGATAACGGGCTGGAAGAAGGCGAGGACGGTCAGGCTTTCCAACGCGAAAAGAAAATCAAAAGCGGAAATTAGAATCACAACGAGGACATTCATAACGAGAAGAATCGATAGCCACGGAAGTCTTTTCCTCACCGAGTCAATCGTCGATTCGTATAACTCCTCGCTATCGGTAAGACCGCCGAGGCGGGCGTAGTCTTCCTCCGCCTCCTCAACAAACGCGTCCATCGCGTCGTCCTCGGTAATGATGCCCTTCAGGACGCCCGCCTCGAGCACCGGCAGGGCGTCGATATCGTAGTCCTTGATTGTCTTGATGACTTCGTCGATGTCATCGTTGACTTCCGCGGCGCGGAAATTCGTGTCCATGATCTCGTCGACCGGGCAGGGGGCTTTGGTAACGATCACTTTTTTTAAATCAAGCGTTCCGAGCAGCCTACCGTTATTATCAACGACGAAGGTCGTTTTAATCGTGTCGGCGTCGGGCGCTCTTTTCACGATCTCGCGCGTGATGTCCTTGATGTCTTTCCCGCTTTCGATGGCGATATATTCGGTCGACATGATGCTTCCGGCCTCGTGTTCCTCGTAGGCCGCCAGGGTCTCGATGTCGTCCCGGGTTTCCCGGTCCAACAGGTTGATTACCGCCTGGCGCTTCTCTTCGTCGAAATAATCGAGGATATCGGTTGCGTCGTCGGACGCCATTTCCTTGATTACGCCCGCGATTTGGCGGTTGGCGACGTCCTCCAGGAGTTCCGCGGCTTTTTCGGGCTCGACGAAAGAAACGATTTCCGCAAGTTCCCTGCGCGTGAAGGCTTCGTATAACTCGCGGCGAATCTCGTCCGGCAATTCGGGGAGCGCCTCGGCGATCTCGTACGGGTGGCGTTGAAGCAAAAACTCGCAGATTTCCCGCGGCGCCGCTTGGCTATCTTTCATCGCCCGGATGATTTTTTCAAGGTCTCTGTTCATGCTTGCCTCCTAAACCAAATTGAGCAGGGCGGTCGCCAGGCCGAAATAGATTACCGTGGCGAAAAGGTCGTTTAAGGTGATGATGAGCGGGCCCGAGGCGAGCGCCGGGTCGATTTTCAGTCGCGAGAAGACAATCGGGACGGCGGCGCCGAACATCCCGCCGAAAACAAGCGATGCCATAATCGAAAGCGAGACGATAAGCGCGATCGTCGCCTTGGCCTCGGTTTTTGTAACGGAGAGAACGGCGTAACTTACCGCGAAGGCGAGAACCGCGCAGACCGCCGCGTTAATGACCGCGACCCGGAGTTCCTTGAAAAGGTGTTTCGCGGTTTTGCGGGGGGTGTTAAGGTCGCCGCGCACGAGATGGCGGATTGAGACCGAAAGCGACTGAGTGCTGATATTCCCGACCATGTCGAGAATCATCGTCTGGAAGAATACCAAGGCCGTTACCTGGCGGATCGCGCCCTCGAAGGAACTGATTAGGCCGGATAGGAGAAAACCGAGCGCGAGCAGCGACGAAAGCCACGGGACGCGGCGAAGCGTTCCCTTAAAAAGGCTCTCTTCCTCGATCGCGACCGCGGCGAGTTGGCCGTAGGTTTCCGTTTCCTCTTTCTCGACGACGTCCAAAGCGTCGTCAATGGTAACGATGCCGACCAGTTTTCCGTCCTCGACGACCGGCAGGACCGAAAGGCCGTAATTGTTCATTTTTGCGGCGGCGTCGGCGGCCTTGTCCTCAACTTCCGCGGATACGATCATTCCGTCGGCGAGCTCGGCGATTTTTATCGGGCTGCGGGCGATGATTAAATCGACGAGTTTGATAAAGCCGATCAGCTTCCCGTTTTCGGTGACGTAGACCGGGTCGATCGTTTCGCTGTCTTCGGATTCGCGGATTAGGATCTTCATCGCGTCCTTGACGTCAAGATCGCTCTCGACGGCGATATAATTCGTTGTCATCACGGCGCCGACCTGATCCTCTTTATATTTGCGCAGATAAGCGAGTTCCGCTTGCGACTCCCGGCTGAAGCGGCCGAGAATGGCGCGGAAGTCCTCGTCTTCGATTTCGTTTAAGATATCGGTGATGTCGTCGCTCGCCATTTTCTCGAGAATCGGGATGCTTTTGTCGATGCCAATCTCTTTCAGGCAGGCGATCGTTTTTCCGGTGTCAAGGTATGACAAAATATCGGCCAGTCTTTCCGCCGGGAGATTATCGTATAAGAACCGGCGCTCCGCCTCTTTAAGCGCGGGAAATACCCGCGCGAAGTCGTACGGATGCAAGTTCCCGGTCTTCCCGGCGATGGCCTTGTCTCGGCGTTTGATTAAGCTTTTGATGAGATCCGTCGTTTTTTTCATTGTCATCACCTTTTAGTTTTGCCGGGTCCCCGGCAAAAACCACTTAAATATTATACCATAAAAAGCCTTTCGCTTCAATCGGGAAATTTTCATGATTCGCTCTTTTTCGGTAACGCCCGCTCGGAAAGGTAATTTTTGCGGCGTTGCGATTTCCGGAAAAATGCAGATATTTATTTAAAAGAAGATAAAAATGTGATAAAATATATATAAAGAATGGGTGAAAATGATGAGATTGCCGTCATACGTGCAAAAAGCGCTGGATAAATTGGAAAGCGGGGGCTACGAGGCGTACGTGGTCGGCGGCGCCGTCCGCGATTATCTCCTGAACAAGGAACCGAACGACTATGACGTCTCGACAAACGCCCGTCCCGACGAAGTTAGGGAGGTTTTTGCCAGTTACCGCGTTTTCGATACCGGCATTAAGCACGGCACCGTGAGCGTGATGATCGAGAGAAAAATGCTTGAAATCACGACTTACCGGAGCGAGGAGGATTACGAGGATTTCCGCCATCCGAAAAAGGTGACGTTTGTCCGCGATCTTGATACCGACCTTAAGCGCCGCGATTTCACCATTAACGCCCTCGCCTATAATAGAAAGATTATCGACCGCGTGGGAGGAATCGCCGATCTCAAGAGTAAAATCATCCGGGCGATCGGCGACCCCGAGGAACGCTTTACCGAGGATCCTTTAAGGATTTTAAGAGCCTTGAGATTCGCGGCGGAACTCGGGTTTACGATCGAGCCCTCGACCGCGGCGGCCGTTTTGGCCCACGCCGGCTTAATCACGAAAGTTTCCGCCGAACGGATAAATATTGAGTTGAATAAACTGCTCGCCGCGCCCGCGGCGGCCGCGATTACCGGCGCCTATTTTCCCGTCATACGCGTTTTTATCCCCGAATACCGCGCCCTCGATCCCGCGCCCCATTTGGCGGCGCTAAAGCGCCTGGAGGGTTTTCATCTCCGGCTCGCGGCTTTTTTCCTGCCGCTCGGCGCGTCCGCGCCCGCGGTAATGCGCCGGCTTAAATACAGCCGCGCCGCGGTTAAGAAAACCGGCTTTTTGGTCGATAATTTTTCCCTGGAGTTATCGGGAGAAGAAGAGCGGCTCGTTTCGCTCCTGTTGCGTTACGATTATCGGGATTTAATCGATCTTATTGATTTGCGCGCTGCTTATTCCCCGCGCGCGGAAGACGCGGCGGCGCGGGAGGGGCTTATGCGCCTTTACCGCGAGCGCGAGTGTTTTCGGCTTAAGGATTTGAAGATCGGCGGCCGCGATTTGCTCGCGATCGGTTTTAAGGAGGGAGTCGGGGTCCGCCTGGCTTTGGAGCGGATCTTATCCGAGGTCGCCCTCGGCAAACTCCCCAATCGCCGGGAGGCGCTCTTAAAGCGGGCCGGAGAAATAAAAAAGGAGGGATGAGCGTGGATTATCGAAAAAAGCATTATTATAAAAAAGTTTTTTTCGGGATTTTCGGTTTTTTAATTATTCCCGCATACAGTTATTTGTTCGCCCTTAACGGTCCGGGCGGCGACTTGATTATCGTCACCTTTTCGCAAATCGGCTCCCGTTACGGCGCGATCGAATCGCTTATTTTCTGGGGAATAATGCTCAGCCTATATTATTTTTTCTTCCTAAGCTATCTCTATCAACTTACCGGGGAGAAAAATATTTTTTTCCAGATCAATTTGGCGCTAAGCTGCCTTTCGATTTTGGTGACGGTGTTTTTGCCTTTCGCGCCGACGATGTTCCCGATCGCGGGAAAACTTCATAATATCCTGGCGCGGGTGTCGGCCGTTTCCTGCGCCGTGACCCTCCTGGTCTTTGTATTTATTTACTCGAAGATTGACCGCGCCGTCTTTATCAAAAGCCTGATCGCTTTTCTCGTCGTTTTGGCATTTAACGTGTTGATTCTGATTAACTACGGCATTAGCAGTCTGTTTCAAATTGTTCTCGCCGCGACATTCTGCCCTTATTTGTATTTGAATCTATTGTTCCTGGAAAAGTCGGATAAGTTCAATATTTATGAGGTTTTGGAGAAGGCGGCGGCGGAAAGAGAGGACGGCATGGATATTTTTTGAGCGGCGCGCTTGACACGGAGGTAAAATTATGTGGTTGTATTTGAAGAAAAATTTCGCTGTCGTTATCATGATTTTAATATTGCTCGCCGTCGGCACTTTTTTCGTCGTTCTTCCCGGCTTGGATTTTATCAGGATATTTTCCGTTATTCTTGCCTTATATTTAACCGGCGCCGCCGTTTATATTTTTATCCTCGCCTTGAGGTCGAATCTGGAGGGAGCCATTCTTAACAACCGCGCGGCGGCGTTCGCGGCGGCGGCGGGGCTGCTTACGCTCGCTGTCCTGACGGTTATTTTTCCCCGCTTTATGGTGTTGATTGTGATTTTCTTGGTTTTTATCGCGACGCCAACGATCACCCTTTTTGTGAGGACCGATAGGAAAGCTTATTTCCGGAAAAATTTTTGGAAATATATCCTGGGGGCGGTTTTGCTTCTATCCGTCGAACTATTGGTCGATATCGCTTTTATTATCGTGGGTATTATTTTTTACGGACTCGCCTGTCTTTTGATATATCTTTTGATCGCCGGCAGCCGGCATCCGGAGAAACCCAATCTCGTTGATAAATATTTGGTTCGCTACTTGATACTATTAAGCAAAAAAAAGAAGTAATACGAGGAGAATTTTATGGGAAAAATTGATTTGGCGATTATCGCCTTGACTTTAATATTTGTGTTGTTGGGCTTTTTTAAAGGATTCGTTAAGGGAGCGCTCTCGACCGCCAATTGGCTTTTGTCTCTGGTGGCGCCTTTTATTCTTACCAAACCGGTCTCGCGGTTATTGATGAAGACCGCGATTCACGACCGCATCAACGAAAAAGTCGCGACCTGGATAGCCTCGAAAGGCGATGCTTTCAGCCAGCCTTTCGCTTACGAGGGTTACCGGGAACAGCTCACGGAGGCGATCAGCGAGCTCGGCCTGCCGAAGTTTCTCGCCTCGCTGATCTCCGACGGCATAAATATCGCCGACGCGCCGGAGGGACTCACGCTTTCGGAAGTTCTCGCCCCCGCGTTTTCTAATATTATCGTGACCGTTTTGGCCGTTATCATGATCATCGTCTTTTTCATGATCGTCTTTAAAATCATTATCTCCCTCTTCAGCAAACTTTTCGAAAAAGGCGTTTTGGGGTTCGTGAACCGGATTCTGGGCGCGGGGTTGGGCCTTGTGAAGGCGTTTATCATGATCAGCGTCCTTATGCTTTTGGTCTCGGTCTTAAGCGGGGTCATCCCGTCATTGAACGAATTTTTAGTCGCGGATTTAAGACCCGAGTCAGCGGGATTCGGGATCGGGAAATATTTCTATGAACGCAACCCGTTGATTGAGATTTTTAAAGGAACTTTTTCCCTTGACGGGATATTCTCTTAAATAAAGATTCCCATTATTTTCATCCCCGTTTTATGATAATTTTTTCTCGGCGGTTCAAGATATAAAGAGAAACCGTCGTATCCGGGGTGGAATAATGGGAATTATTGATTTTTGCGTTATCGTCATTTTTTCTTTCGCGATCGTCCGCGGGTTTTCGGCCGGCCTCGCGAAGCAAATCTTCGCCTTCGCCAATTGGTTTTTGGCGCTGACGCTCGCGGCTCTTTTCGCCGGGCCTTTCGCCCGCTATCTTAACGGCACCGTCCTTTATTCTTTGCTTGAGGAAAAAACGGCCGCTTATCTCACGGCGCGCTCGCCCGCTTTCGCGGCGGCGCTCGACCACGCCGATTCCGGCGCTCAGATCGGCGCGGCGCTCGGCGAGTTGGGCTTGCCGGGCTTTATCGGGGATTTTATCATCCGGCGCGCGGGCGTCGTCGCTCCGAGTCCGGAAGCGACCCTCGCCCAGGCTTTGGCGGCCCCGGTCGCGG
>DGED01000063.1:25734-39228 GCA_002385755.1 Caryophanales bacterium UBA3935
GCGGGGCTCATCCCGGCGGTTAACGCGTTTTTGCTTCGCGATTTGCGCGCGGGCGCCGAGGCGCTTTCCCCGGGCCGCTATTTTTACTTCAACAACCCGCTTCGCCGCGTTTTTTCCTCGCTTTTCGGGGCTTAACAGGGAAATGCGGCGATTTTTATTTACAAAGGCGGCGGCTAATGGTAAAATATTGATGATTTTAAATTTATTTAATATCGAAAAGGAAAGGGCTTTTTATGATCAGACTGGAAAACATCTCGAAGTACTATCATAACGAGGGGATAGTGACTCTCGGCCTGCGCAACGTCAATCTCCATTTCCGTCTCGGCGAGTTCGCCGTTATCACGGGCGAGTCGGGGAGCGGGAAGACGACGCTTTTAAACGTCATCAGCGGCGTCGACAGTTACGAGGACGGGGAAATGTACGTGGCGGGGAAAGAGACTTCTTATTACGACGCCCGCGACTGGGAAGAGTACCGCCGCGATAAAATCGGTTTTATTTTTCAAAATTATAACTTGATCGACAGCTTTACCGTTTTGAAAAACGTCGAGGCGTCGCTCGTGATCCAAGGCGTCGATCGCAAGACGCGCCGGCGGCGAGCTTTGGAGATCATCCGCCGCGTCGGGCTCGAAAGTCATATCCGTCACCGCGCCGCTCGCCTTTCCGGCGGGCAAAAACAACGTCTGGCGATCGCCCGCGCCCTCGCCAAGAACACGCCGGTCATCGTCGCCGACGAACCGACGGGAAATCTAGACTCCAAAAGCGGCGCGGAAATCTTCAAGCTCCTGCACGAAATCTCCCAAGAGCGGCTCGTCATCGTCGTGACCCATGATTACGAGGCCGTCGCGGCTTACGCCACCCGAAAGATTCGTCTTTTTGACGGCGAGATTGTCGAGGACGCGATATTTGAGAGACGGGAACTCCCCTTGCCGGAGGAACGGGAGGAGATTCGCGTTTCCCCCGCCCGCCAAGCGCTTTCGCTCTCTTTCATGGGGCTTTTGGGACAACCGAAGAAAACAATATTTACGTTCCTCGTCATCCTCGCCATGGTCTTTTTCACGTTCACCTCGCTCGGCGGCTATCTTCTTACCGTGTCCGTAGAGTACGACGATGGCGTTCATTATATTTATCCGGTTAACGATTACCCGGAAAGGCTTCTTGTCGTCCGAAAGGATCGGGGGGCGCTAACCGCCGCCGACAAGGAGAAAATCTTGGGCGTGTCCGACGTCGCGTCGGTAATCGAGGAAGACATGGTCGTCGATTTAGCGTTTGAGATTACCTACGAACTCGGCGGCTACCCGCAGCTCAGGTTTGGAAGGTTTAATTTTGTTTCCGAGTTTAAGGGCTCGCGTCTCCGCGGCCGGATGCCGGAGAAAGCCGGAGAGATACTTTTGTCTATGTATGTTGACGAGGAGGATGTCGATAAGATCCCCGCGCTTTTGGATAGTTACGTAAGCGTCCGCTACGCGAGCGACGCCTATCCGCTCGCGGAAAATTACAAAGTGGTGGGAGTATATCTCGCGCCGAAAGAAGGTCCCGAGGCGGTTATCAGCGCCGCCGACCGCGAGCGGCTGAACGAGATTCTCAAGGTCTCCCAAGCAGGTTATGAGATAATATTTGTCGAAGACGAGCGCTCGTATAATTACGAAAAATTTTCCCTCGTCGTCGACGAAAACCTCGAGGGCTATGAGGCCGCGATGAACGACGATTTTTTTGAAGGCGCGGATTTGTATATCGCCGGCCAAAAAATGGAGAGAAAACCGAAACCGGGCGGCGAGTATTACGTAATCTATATCAGCCCCGAGTTTTTCGAAGAGCTAAGGATTCCCGAGCAATACCAATATACCGTCAATCTCAAGGATCCCGACAAAGCCGATTCCGCGATCAATAAACTTTACAACCTCGGTTATTACGCGATGTCGCCGGCCCGGTCAGACCCTATCTACCGGCTGATATCGATTCCGCTCGCGATTTTCGGCTTCTTCGGGATCGCGGTGAACTTGTTCGTTATATTTATTCTAACCTATGTGATTATTCGCGCGATTCTTCTAAGCAAAAAACGCGATTACGCGATCTTCAGGATTCTCGGCTTACCCCGCGGGCGGATCATTTTGATTATCTTGCTCGAGCTTTTAATCAACCTCGCCTTCGCATACGCCTTAATGACGGCGCTCGTCATCGCGATGCCGAGCATCCACTCGGAACTCGCCGCGCTTTTCTCCAAGATGGGGTTCCGCGATTACCTGACGCTTGTCGTAATCGACGCGGTTTTGATTTTTCTCATCGCCTACCGCTTTAATAAATATATCGCCAAGCGCAATTTGTTTAGCGAATTGAAAGGGGACGAGTAAGATGATTAAAGTAACCAACCTGCATAAATATTATAATAAAGGCCAAAACAACGAAATCCACGCCGTCGACGACGTCAACTACAGCTTCCCCAAGACCGGTCTTGTCTGCCTTTTGGGACCGTCGGGCTGCGGGAAGACGACGCTTTTAAACATTATCGGCGGCCTTGACAAGCCGAGCAAGGGAACGGTCGCGTTTAAGGACAAGGAAATGCGCGGTTATCGCTCGCGCCCCTGGGATTTGATTCGCAGCCGCCATTTCGGTTACGTGTTTCAAAACTACTATCTCCTTCCCGAACTCACGATTTATCAGAATCTTGAGTTTGTCCTCAAGATTTTCGACCTGCCGCGGGAGGAGATCGACCGGCGCATCGAATACGCCTTGACCGCGGTCGGGATGTTCAAATACCGGAAACGCAAACCCTATCAGCTTTCCGGCGGCCAGCAACAACGGGCGGCGATCGCCCGCGCGCTCGTAAAAAGCCCGGAAGTCGTCGTCGCCGACGAGCCGACCGGAAATCTCGACGAGCGGAACAAGACGCAGATTATGAACATCATCAAAAAAATATCGGCCGAATGTCTTGTCGTGTTGGTGACGCACGAGCGGCGGCTGGCCGAGTTTTACGGCGACGAGATTATCGAACTCAGGGACGGAAAGATTACCGACATCCGCGAGAACGCGGGCGGCGGCGAGCTAACCGCTCAAGACGATCGCAACATCTACTTGCCGGAGTTAAAACACGAAGAGATTAACGCCGGGAGCCTTAAGATCGATTATTATTACGGCGAGCGCCCGGCGCCGCTTGCGCTTAAATTAATCCATCATAACGGCGCTTATTACATCCAGGGCGCGGGCGCCGAAAAAATCGAGATCAAGGTCATCGACGCCCACGGCGAGGTGAAGGTTATCGACGCGCCGCGGCCGGTGGTAAGACAGGCGGATTTATACGATTTCGATTATCACCTGCCGCCGATTAAGGACGGGGGAAAACCGGCGCGCGCCGCCGTGAGATATCGCGACACCTTTAAGATGGCGCTTTCCGGGCTCGGGCGCTTGCGCCGCGGCCAGCGGTTCCTGCTTTTGATTTTGATCTTCGCGGCGGTAATGGTCGTTTACGCGATGACGGTGTTCTTTTCCTCGTTCCGGGTCGAGGAGTCTGATTTTCTGAAAGACAACCGTAATCTCGTCGAGATAATCGGCGCCGACGGCTACGAGCCGGACGATTATCGCGAGCTTAAGGAAAAGTTGGGCGTCGACTACATCCTCGGTCCCCATAGCCAGATCGGCGTCCGGGAAGTCGATCTCCAGTGGTTCTCGCAATACCCCGTCGGCGGGTCGATTGGCGATAATTCCTTCCTGCCGATGGAACTCTACGACATGGAGGAGAAGCTACTGTACGGCCGGTTGCCGGAGGCCCCGTACGAGGCGGTAATCGATAAGTACTTAATCGATTTAGCGTTAGAGGACGCAATGTTCGTCGCGAGCGGGATCCGTTATCCCGAGCAGTTTCTCGACATGGAGTATTATTATTTCGACGATTCGCATACGACCGTCGGCGGGAAAATCGTCGGAATCGTCGACACGGGCAACCCGAATGTTTACCTGCGGACGATCGATTACCGGGAATTGATGATTTTTTATCATTTTACGCGCTCGACTTACATCCGCGCCGCGGAAAACGCGGATATCGCCTTCTACCATCCGCTTTCCGATTGGGGCCAGGACGAACCCGCGACCGTGGATTTTGATCCCGCGGAACTCGCGGGGGACGAGATCATCGTTTCCGATTTTTATTACCAACAGCTGCTCACCCTCCGGCAAGAAGCGGCGGAGACGGTGCTTTACGATAAGGAGTACCGGATCGTCGGCTTTTTCAACACAACGGGAGGAGAGGAGGCGATTTTGGCGAGCGAGAACATTGAAAACCTCTTTTATTACAGTCTAGGGAAATTGCCCAAATACTCCAGCCAAAACCCCGTCGTTTTCGCTACGGACAAGGAAGCGATGATCGCGAAACTGAAGGACAACGGCCTCGCGGGGAAGGATGTTTACCGCGTTTTATACCGGGCGCATTACGCGCAAAACTTTTCCGTCAGGCGTTATATCTTCTCTCTCGTGATCTTCGCGGCGTCGCTCTTCTTTATTTACTTTCTCATGCGCTCGAGCTTGATTCGCCGCGTTTACGAAGTCGGCGTTTACCGGGCTTTGGGAATTAAAAAGTCGAACGTGTATCGCTTATTTTTCTCGGAAATCGTCGTCCTGACTCTGGCGACTTCCACGTTCGGCGTTCTCGCGACGACCTATATCGTCAATCGAATTAACGCCTTGGCTAAGCCGTTCGAGCTCATTTACTTCCCCTGGCATATCCCGCCTTTGAGCATGATTTTTATCTTTCTCGTAAATACCGTTACCGGCATGCTCCCGGTGTTTTCGCTCCTGCGGAAAACGCCCGCGCAAATCCTAAGCAAATACGACATATAAAAAAAAACAAGCGTTTCGCCGGAAAACGGCGCGCTTGTTTTTCATTTTTATCGCGCTTGCGGCGGCGAGTTGGACCGCCGGGAGCGATCAGGCCGGCCGCGATCAGGAAGTTGCAGCGCTTCGTGACGCGCGGTTCGCAAGAAAAAGGAGCGTTATCGATAGAGGTCGTAAACATTGATAATAGGAAGAATAAGACAAATGCAAACTTGAAAGAGGTTCACGGAAACCAGCGGAAGTCGCATTTAATAAGAGGTTTTCCCGACCGGGACCCGGCGCAAACTCGCGGGCCGCCGCGCGATAAACGGTTTAAAGTAGATGAGAGATATTGATGCATTGCGGCTTAACCGTTGTCGCGGTTAAGTTGTAATGATTATATATTGTCTCGCTCTAAAAATCAAGCCTTTTAATAAGGAAAACGCTTACATTTAGATAATAAAGAGAAAAAGAGTTATAGAAAACCCTTTCAGTATCCGATGTAGTACCCGATGACGAGAAAGAGGGCGGTAATTATGAGAACAAGCAATTGAAGCCCGATTGTCTTTTTCGCCCATTTCGCGTAACTGAAGCCGGCGATGCCGAGAGCGATCAGGAGCACGGGGTTCGTCGGGTAGATAAGATCGTTGTATCCGTCGCCGAATATGAAAGCAAGGATCGCGATTTTCGGCGAGATCGCCAGTTTTGCGACGAGCACCTTGATAATCGGGATAATAAGAACGACTTTCGCCGAGGCCGAGCCGATAAAAAACTCGACGACCAAGATCACGAAATAGATAAAGAGTATGCCGACGACGGGAGATGTCCCGGTGAAAAGCGCCGATATTTTCTCGATAATCGTCGCGAGGATTCGCGCGTCCTCGAGGACGAATTTTATCGTCCCCGCGAGAACGATCATCACGACCGCGGGGAGCACCCCCAAGACCCCGGAAAGAAAGATTTTCCCGATCTCGCCCGCGCGGCGACCGACCAGGAGGCCGCAGACGAAAGCGCCGATTAAGAAGGCGGCGGCCAGAATCGGAATCGAATAGCCGCTTAAGGCCGGGATCAAAGCGGCTCCGATGATAATCAGGACAATCGCGGTAAAGAAGCCGGCATAGACGCGAAGGACGCGGCGGTCAATCGTATTAAAGGATATCTCGCCGAACTTCGATTTTTTTTCTTGATCTTCCTTATATGTCAGGGAAGACTCGGGATCCGCCTCGATTTTTTTAACGTGCCGGCGAAGATAAAGGCATAAAAGCAAATACATCGATGCGAATATAACGACCCGGTAGCCGAACCCCGCGAACAAATTCACGCCCATTTTCTCTGAGGCGAGCCCGACGGAAAAGGGATTGGTCAGGGCGGTGGAAAAGCCGAATCCCGCGGCCATGAGACACATCCCGAGTCCGGTGAAGGTGTCCCACCCGAGGGAAAGGGCGAGCATGATGATGATCGGCAGGAGCGTTACCGACTCCTCGAAAATCCCGAACAAGGCCCCGAAAAGCATGAAAAACAAGATAATAAGATACATCAGGAGATATTTCTTGTCCCGGTATTTTTCGATCAAGTAGCCGATTATCGAGCCGATGCCCTTGGTTTTATCCATTACGTTAAAGGCTCCTGAAACGGCGATAAGGAACACCGCGATCACGATGACCGTGAGGCCGTCCTCGGTCGCGAAGAGCCGGAAGGGGGCGGTCAAAAGGTTTAAAAACGAGTACCCTTTTCCCGGGAGAGGAGTGTACTGGTCGCTAAAGACGTTACCGTCGGCGTCGACCGGGTAATATCCTTTCGGGAGCAGGAAGGCAAGCAAGTAAGCAAACAATATCAAAGCAAGCAAAACTGCGCAGACAGTAAAAAACGACCGTTTATTGATCCTGATTATTTGGTCTTTGTTCATTCCCGTTCTCCTTTAAATATTGGTAATAAAACTGTTCGCCGACAACCGACCACTTAACGCACGCCCGGATATCCTCGGGAATAAAATAATACAGAGTGTTATGGTGGCAGACCTCGAAATCAACGCGAGCCCCGAAGGGGATTGCCGGCAAGTTTTGAATTTTAAAAACGATTTCTTTCGTCTCGCCGTATACCGTCCCGCGATAGGTTAAGCCTTCGCGGTCCAAAACGGTCGTTCCCGACCCCGCGACCTTCATCCCCTTTCCTTCCGGGTCGGGGAGTTTCAGGGTCACTTTCGCTTCCAGCCGGTAGTCGCCGGCCTCGATCCGTTCGCGCTCGCGCTCCTTTTGCCATTCGAACCATTCGGCGATATTTTCGGGAGCTTTGGCGTCGGATGTGAACCGGTAATCGCCGCCGAGCCTGACGCGCAGACCGCAACGGGAGCATTCGAGCGCATCGTCCTTCGCGGTTAAAGTGAACTCGCGCTTGCAGGCGGGGCAGATATAGAGGAGGTCCTCAAGACCTTCCGCGAACCGCTTGCCCTTGAAGACGACGCCCGTCTCCTCCTGCCATTTATAGTCGTCGTAGGCGAGCTCTCTTTGGAGAATTTCCTCGATTTCTTCGACCTGAAGATTTTTTATCCTCTCGGCGTCGAAAAGCTCGCGGTAATTAACGTCGACGCGGCCGCGCCGGTAAGTCTTCGCCCATTTCGGGTAGCTGAAGTAGGCTCCGTTGATTTTCGCGAGGATGACGGGGACGCCGAGGTTTTTCAATAGTTTGGCGGTCGCCGCCGTGATCGACTCCATCCGCCCGTGCGGTGAAAGTCTTCCCTCGGGAGCGATGCCGACGATTCCGCCGTTTTTAATCACGCGCTTGATATTCTTGACGGCGCTGATATCGGGCTGGAAGAGATATTTCGGGAAGGCGCCGATTTTATTTAAAAGCGTGCCGAGACGGTAATTACAAAAGTAGTAGTAATTCATGATCGCGTTCACGCGCCGCGGGTAAAGCGGGGCGAAAGCGAACGCCCAGTCAAAGAAGGAAGGATGATTATATATCAAGACATAGGGCGCGGGGTATTTTTTGAAATCCTTGCTGTTGGTTCGCACGCGAAACTTCGGGAAATAATATAATCTCACGACGAGATAGACAAGGCGGTAGAGCCACCTGCGCGGCGGCCTGACGTTGTTTTGGAAGTAACGCATGTCTTTTGCGAGTTTTGTCTCCAGGTAATTAATAATTTTCGGGTAATATTTAAGACCCAAAATAACCAAAATAATAACGATGAATAAAACTATGGAGACGAGAACATAATTCGAATCGATGATGAGCGAGCCGAACCAGGTCGAAAGAAGAATCGCCGGCGCGGCTCCCACCGTCGTCGTCGCGATATAGGGACCGAATTTAAGTTTTGATTTCGCCGCCGCGAAGGCGATCAGCCCGAACGGCATGATCGGAATCAAATAAAGAGCGAGTAGTATAATAACCCGGGCCTTATCGGACGACGCCGTCGCGACCTTTTCCAGTTTGGCCTCGTCTTTTTCCCTGTAAACCAATAGCGGCGCGGTTTTCGTCTTTCTTACGATCATAAGAATTATGATGTTCGCGAGAAACACGCCTGCGAGGCACGCGAGCGTTCCGAGAATCGGACCGAGAGTTATCCCGGCGATAATGTGGAGCGGTTGCCCGGGAAGAACCGCGAGCGCGACTTGAATCGCGTTGGCGAGACCGATGAAGAAAAATGTCCAAAATCCGTAACTTGCGAATTTATCGGTCAGTGGCTGCCAATCCCTCGCCTTGATCGCCGCCGCGATCGCGGGCCTTAGGTCCCAAACCAATAGCGCGCAGGCCAAGGCGATTATTGCGATAAGCGCGATAAAGAGAAAAAAACGGGCGGTTTTCTTTCTTTTCATTTTAAATTTCACCAAAAAATAGCACTTTATACTATAATTAAAAATATTATAACATATCGGGCGGAGAATGTAAAAGAAAAATAGGCAGGTAAAAATTACTTGCTCGCGGGAAGAGGGGGAGGAATGGAAAAAAACAACCGCGCGCGGGCGCTCGCCGCCGGCGCGACTTCCGGCTTCGTCGGCCAGTATTTTTCCGATATTATTAGCAATGTCGCCCGGGGAAAGGCCGATATCCTCGGACGCGCCTCCGGTTACGAGGAATATTTGGCGGGAATCGCGTCTGGATTTACGGGAGCGGTGTTTTCCGGGCGGGTTTCGCTTCTTGCGCTCACGCTCCTTTCCGCGGGCGTCTATTACGGCGTCGCCCGGACCCTCGCCCCGCCCGGGGAAGAGCCTTTCGGTACCCGGCTTTTATCCGATTATCTCCGCGATTCCTTGATCGTTTACCTGTTGCTTTTTTTTCAAGAAAGGCTTTCCGAGTCGATTCCTTCCCGCCGCGAGCCTCGGGAAACTGGGGACGTTTGGAGCGCCGCCCTACTTTCCGGCCTTGTTCCGAGCGTTTACTTTGGCCTTCGCGACCTTTTTTTTCCGCCCGAAAACGACCGTAAAGAGCAAAATTCGGCGCGAGATTCGCGCCCAAAAATAAAAACAGTTTACGAAAAGGAAAAAAAATAGTATAATACCATATAAGGAGGAAGACCATGATCGTCATCAAAGAAATTACCAGCAAAAAAGACAAGAAAAAGTTTGTTGATTTTCCTAATAAGTTATATCGCGACAACAAATACTATATCCCGTCCTTCTTTAAGGACGAGCTGGAAATGCTCGACCCGAAGACCAACGCGGCTTATGAATATTGTGAAACGAGGTTTTTTCTCGCGTACCGCGACAACAAAATCGTCGGCCGGATATGCGCGCTAATAAATCACGCGTACAATAAAAAAATTAACGCCCGGCAGATGCGTTTCTGCCGCTTTGACGTTATCGACGATTTCGAGGTAACGAAAAAACTTTTCGAGCCGGTAATCGCCTGGGCGAAAGAACGCGGCCTGAACCGGATAATCGGGCCGATCGGCTTTAGCGACATCGACAAGCAAGGACTTTTGGTCGAGGGCTTCGAGGAAGAAAGCAACACGATCACCCTTTATAATCACCCGTACTATATGGAGCACCTGGAGAAACTCGGTTTCGTCAAGGACGTCGACTGGCTTGAGTTCCAAATTTTCTGCCCGGAAAACATCAGCGAGCGGATCAACCGGATGGCGAACGTCATCACCAAAAGGTACGGTTATCAGTTGATTAGGTTAAGGAAGCGGAAAGAAATGAAACCTTATATCAAGGCCGGCTTTGACCTCATCAACGAGGCTTTCTCGCCGCTTTACGGCACCGTTCCCCTAAACGAGGGACAAATCCAAAAAGCGATGAAACAATTCGTGACGATGGTCAATATGGAGTTTTTATATCTTGTGGCTAATAAGGAAGGCGAGCTTATCGGTTTGGGCCTGATGGTGCCCTCGCTTAACGCCGCGACAAAAAAATCCAACGGCCGCCTTTTCCCGTTCGGATTTATTCGCGCCCTGCGCGCCTTAAGAAAGCCGAAAGTGCTTGACATGTATATGATCGCCGTCAAGCCGGAATATCAGAATCTCGGCGTCAACGTCTTGATGCTTTGCGAGGGGATTAAATCGTCGATTAAACACGGGGTCTCGCACGCCGAAACCGGTCCCGAGCTTGAGACCAATCAAAACGTCCAGGCTTTATGGAAAGAATTCGACGTCCGGCAGCACCGCCGCCGCCGCTGTTATAAACTTGATTTGGAATAAGGGCCGGCTCGCGCTGTCATGAAAAAATTTTTTGTTGAGTTTAAAAACTTTATCAGCAAGGGAAACATCCTGGACTTGGCCGTCGCCGTCGTCATCGGCAACGCCTTTAACGCGATTGTCTCGAGCCTCGTGCAAAATATTATTATGCCGGTAATCGGCCTCGCCGTCGGCGGGATTAACGTCGCCGATTGGAAATTGGTGATTACCCCGGCCGACCCGGCGACGGGCGCCGCCGAGGCCGCGCTTTATTACGGACGTTTTTTACAATCGGTGATTGATTTTTTGATTATCGCTTTTTCCGTTTTCATCGCCGTTAAGGCCATGCTTCGGTTAAAGGAAGGATTCAAAAAAATAAACGAGAAACGTCCGACGGCGCCGGAAAAGAAAGAAATGCTCGAGTTGGGAATGGATCCGAAAAAAGAAGAGGACGTTGTTTCCTACAGGAAAAAGAAAGCCGAGGAAGCGGCCGCCCGCGCCCGGGAGGAAAAAGAGAAGAACCCGACCGAGATCGATTTGCTTAAGGAAATTCGCGATTTGCTTAAAGGAAAAGAGAATTAACGGCGCGAAGAAACCGCGGAAGTCGCCGTTAAAGAGCGTAAGCCGCTTGCGCGCGGGTGATTCGTGGTATAATATTAACAAAGCGGCGGGCGGTTTTTGCCCGAAGCGAAGAAAAACATTTAAAAATAGCGGGAATATTCCCGTGAAAAATAACAAAAATAATCTTTGACTTTCACGCTTAAAAAGTGTATAATGTGTATGTTGTGAACAAGCGCAACCGCTCAGACCGGGCCTTAAGCGACTAATGTCCGCCCGTATGGCGAGTCTTACTTTACGAGGAGGTGCTTTACAAGTGTATGCTGTTTTTGAAACCGGCGGTAAGCAATACCGCGTCGCCGAGAATGACGTAATTTTCGTCGAGAAACTCGCCGCCGCCGAAGGCGACGAAGTTGTCTTTGAAAATGTCTTAATGCTCGGAAAAAAAATCGGAGCTCCCTATGTCAAGGGCGCGAAAGTTGTCGGAGTCGTTGAGAAACAAGGCAAAAACAAAAAAATCATCGTTTTCAAATACAAGCCGAAGAAGAATTACCGGAAAAAACAAGGGCATCGTCAGCCTTACACGAAGATCAAAATAACGAAAATCGAAGGATAAGTATGATATTAGTGAAAGTCCGGTATAATCAGGACCGCATTAAAGAAGTGACTATTTCCGGACATTCCGGATACGAAGAAATCGGAAAAGATATCGTCTGCAGCGCGGTTTCCACCGCGATGTTCGTCAGCCTGGGGTTGGTCGAGAAGGTTTGCCCCCGCTACAGTTTTAAAAGCGATGAAAAGAAAGCGCTGATGTCGCTGAAAATTATCGAGACGAACGAGATAACCGATATGGTGCTCGATAATCTCGTCGACTCGCTATACTCAATCAGTTGCGATTATGGTGATTATCTCGCAATCGATTATCTTAGATAGGAGGTAGAACGCAATGAAAAAAATTTGGATAAATATTCAGTTTTTCGCATCAAAAAAAGCCGCCGGTTCCACGAAAAACGGTCGCGATTCGCACGCGAAACGTTTGGGCATGAAACTTTCCGACGGCCAGTTCGCCAAAGCCGGGGCGATTATTTACCGTCAACGGGGAACGAAAATTTTTCCGGGCGTTAACGTTGGCCGCGGCGGGGACGATACTTTGTTTGCGAAAAGTTCGGGATACGTGAAATACGAATATGTCGGAAGAAAGAAAAAACAAGTTTCCGTATACGAGACAAGATAAATGCACTACCCGTGCATTTTTTTTAACCGAAACGGTTGGTGAATAAAATGTTTGTCGATGAAGTGAAAATTAAAGTGAAAGCCGGCGACGGCGGTCGCGGGATCGTCGCATATCGTCGGGAAAAATACGTGCCGAAAGGCGGACCCGCCGGGGGGAACGGCGGCCGCGGCGGAAACGTTATTTTCGTCGGCGACGAGGGGCTTTCGACTTTGGTCGATCTTTATTATCGGAAGATGATTAAGGCGGAAAACGGCGCCCCCGGTCAAAGCAAGAACCGCTACGGTCGCGACGGGGCCGATGTTTATGTTCGCGTGCCGCTCGGGTCGGTCGTTTATGACGCGGACGGGAAGGTTATCGCCGATATCACCCGCCCCGGCCAGGCGGAAGTCATCGCGAAGGGCGGCCGCGGCGGCCGCGGGAACGCTTCCTTGGCGACGCCGCGCGTTACCGCCCCCGACTTCGCGGAGCCCGGCGAGCGGGGCGAGGAGCGCGAGTTGCGCGTCGAGTTGAAAGTTTTGGCCGACGTCGGGCTCGTGGGCTTTCCTTCCGTCGGGAAATCGACTTTGATTTCCGTCATTAGCGCCGCGCGGCCGAAAATCGCCGCTTATCCCTTCACCACGCTCACGCCCCAACTGGGGGTCGTGAGAATCGGCGACGAGAGGTCGTTTGTCGTGGCGGACTTGCCGGGACTGATTAAAGGGGCGAGCCAGGGAGCGGGCCTCGGAATCCAGTTTCTGCGCCACATCGAGCGGACGCGCGTCATCGTTCACGTTATTGACGTCGCAGCCGAAAGCGGCCGCGACCCCGTTCAGGACTACCATGACATCAACCGGGAACTTGAAAGCCATAACCCGGCGTTGCTTCTCCGCCCGCAAATCATCGCCGCCAATAAGATGGATTTGCCGGGGGCGGAAGAAAACTTGGAAAAATTAAAAACGCGGATTACGGGCGTCCCGATCGTGGCGATCAGCGCGTATACTAAAGATAATGTCAACGAGCTTTTATACCGAATCGCCGACGCGCTTGATAAGACGGGACCCGGGGATTTCGTTGAGATCGTGGGCGGGCACGTGGAATACAAATTCGAACCCGAGCCCGATCCCTTCACTATTGAAAAAGAGCCCGACGGCGTGTATAATGTTAGGGGACCGGTGATTGAGAAATATTTCAACGCGGTTGACTTCAATAACGAGTCAAGCGTGAAAATGTTCGCCCGCCGGCTCCGGAATCTCGGAGTCGAGGATGAGTTGCGAAAAGCGGGAGTCGCCGCCGGCGACACCGTCAG
>DGED01000022.1:0-1254 GCA_002385755.1 Caryophanales bacterium UBA3935
CTGCCTAACTGAATATTCGACGCGCCGGCGACCCCGCGCAAAACTTCCGCCAAAGTAATCGAATATTGATGCGAACCCGTCGGTACTTCCGCCGCCGGAATACGCCCAAATGCTTGCGAAATCGTTTCGCCGGGGCGTAAATTAAGTTCAATCATCTGACCATTTTCCGCCGTTATTTCGCGCGAATCCAATGCATCTTTACGATAAACAAAACCACCTAAAACATTATCCTGCAAAGCCTTGTCATAAATCGCAAAATGATTGTTGATTGACTTCTGCGCCTCAACATATTCAAGCGCTATCGGCGTTCCGTAGAAACAATTATCCCGCTCATTCAAACATAACCGCGCAAACGGATATAAATTCCATATATAGTCCCCGCGCTTATCAGTTTTTAATTCTTCAACAAGTTCATCCGGCAATCCCAACGTACTCGGCATTTCTTCCGTACTCTTCGGCACATAAAAAGGTTGCATCGGCGTCGGCGGCTTTAATACCGTCGTTTCCGTCGCCGTGACAAACAACACTTGCCCATCTTCGTTTCGATAAAATTTCGTGTAAACATTAACATATTCATCGTCGTAATTAAGAGAAATCGGTTGTTTTTCCGTGCCACCGGTATAAAAATCACCATCCGGAACAATGTCTTTATCTTCGCCGTAATGCTTTTTAAGAGCGCTTATCTTTTCGCGTCGAGCATAAATTATCCATTCTTGATCCTGAATCGTCGTGCAATAAGGATTAGCGACAACAAGATTGCGAATGTCGATAACTTCTGCCCGCAAATCGCCCCCGCTTCTGCTCATAAAACCGCGCTTTTGCGTATCCCAGAAAAAATACATGATTGCCGTGCCTTTGGTAAAATCATCATTCAAAGCCTTTAAATCCAAAATTCGTAAACGTAACTTCATGGAAAGAAATTTCAAAAAATCTTGTATCTTCCGAATAGATTCAAAATTCGTAGAATTGACAAGATAAGAATACTCGTTTTGTAATATATTGCTTTGATGCACTTGCTTTATTTGCTTGATTATATTTAACGTAATCTTGCGAAATTCTTCAATGTCTTGATCCATTTTCCATTGGAAACCGTTCTCAAACATAACCGAACGATTAATCGCTTTGTCAAGATCAATCGCGTTTTTAAACGCTTCCCCATTCTTAAACTCATCATAAATCTTGCGAGCCTGTTTGTCGGGTTCTTTTTTTGTGTCGATTTTCATTCGCTCGATACCTCCGTCGAATCATCTTTCA
>DGED01000022.1:1515-2377 GCA_002385755.1 Caryophanales bacterium UBA3935
TAAAGTCTTTGCCTTTTCCTCGAAAGCCTCCGCTTTTTCCAACAATTCACTAACCTTTAATTCCAAATTCTTAATTCTTTCTTCCCGAACGTTTTTCCTTTTTTTAAACATGTTTTTAAGCATGGTTTGAATACAGTCCTTTCCTTAATTTTGCTTTGCGCTTTTTCTCATATCCCAATAACCGCCCAAATACGCTGTTCTCCGGTATTTCTAACCGCTCTTTTACCACCACCGGCGCTTGCTTCGTTTGCATACTGTCCGAAACATACATCGCAATCGCCGTCGCAATAATAATGTCATCATGATGCCCGCTAGCCGCGTTCATCACATTCCTTTGCGTGTTCTCAATAATGTAATATTCCGCTTCATACCAAAACCCCTTATCCGGTATTAACCCCGGATTTTCTTTCAATCGCGAACGCAAAAGCGATATCATCGCCGGCTTTGTCTTGCTCGTCGTTCGCCAACCATACGTTACGCTGACTACCTTGATATCCTCTCGTTGTATGTTCTCCGTAAAATAAACGTTCTCATATCCCAGTTTCAAAATGTAGTTGCATATCTCATGCGAAAAGTTTACCTCCGGCGCTATCAACGCGTCATTATACATCCGCGCTATCTCAACCACAATCTTCGCCAATTCTTCGTCGTTTATCGTCTTGATCCCAAACCGCGCCGCCATCGCTTTCGTGATGTTGTTTATTACCACGACCTGATTCCAGTCCGCGCCTAATCCCGATGTGTCAACCCCAATCGTATATGGCGTCTTGTATCGCACTTTCTCCAATAATAAATCCGTGTCAACGTAAACATATTCCTGTTTCTCATACGACCATTCCGCTTTCTTCGCGTAAATCTTTTC
>DGED01000022.1:2570-3332 GCA_002385755.1 Caryophanales bacterium UBA3935
CCCGCCGCGATAAACGCTTCCTCCGGCGTCATCGGGAATTCTTGACGAAACGCTTCTTCATTCCCGTCATAGTTCGTTTCTATCTGATACCGCCGCCACGCAATCTGTTCGTCCGTTAGCCCGAAACGCTCCTTTAGTTCCATCTCCCGTTCCGTTAGCTGAAATCCCGTCGGAACACGCCGCCGATATTCTTCGTGATCCTGCCAACCGAAAAAAAACGGCGTATAGTTCGTTTCCTCCCCCCGCATCGTTCGATCCCATAAAGACTTGAAATGATTATATCCGTTCGCCGTCGATTCCCGGATGATAAACGTGAACGGCTTATCCGGCACTGTCGGCGCTAATGAGTTCTCCACCGCGCGTACATCAACCGAATCCCAAAACGCTAACTCCGTTAAATGCAAAAATCCCAACGTTTGCCCCCGATATACTCCCTCGTTTACCGTCGCAAACGATATCTTGCTGTTGATGCCCCGACCGCCTTTCTTGTCGAATTTTATCCCCTCGCTCGAAAATTGCGTCGTCGCCGGACGTAACGCTGGCTCTAAATTGTGGTAAAATAACTTGCATTTGTCAAATATACTCTGCGCGCTGTCCAATCGGTGCGCCACTATCCCATAGTGCGCGTTTGTGTGCATCGCCGCATACCAAAATCCCAACGCCGTGAAAAATGTCGTCGCCTCAATCTGCTGCGCCTTTAATAACAATATCCGCACCGGCAACGAGTTCGCTAAACATATCTCAACGTGCCGTAATAATAAA
>DGED01000047.1 GCA_002385755.1 Caryophanales bacterium UBA3935
GGGTATAGTTCCACCGACGAGATCGTCGAGGAATGGGTGTTCACCACGCTGGAACTTTATTACAGCCCGAAAGGAAACAACGCCTCGATCGAGGCTCATAAGTCGATTATGTTCAGAGGCTATCCCGATTATTTCTACAGCCTTTACTGGGCCCGCAGCCAAGACGAGACCAAGTCGTTCATGCTTGAAATCCAGCAGGCGATTCTGAGCGGGTCAATCCGCGACGAGATGATCGATCTCGTGAGCCGGATTCATCAAGAATTTCTCGACACATACACAAATCTAGGCTTAACCGAAGAACACTATAAATAAGGACGGAAAATGAAAAAATTACTAATACCGGCGATCGCCGCGCTATGTTTCTTTTGCCTGCAGGGTTGCCGGGAATCGACGGAAAAACAATTACAAAAAATACTGAACTCAATTGAAATTCCGGCCGAAGTGACGGGCAATATCGATCTGCGCGAAAGCTACACGGTCGGGGGCGCGACGGCGCGCGCGGAATGGCATTCCACCGACTCCGGCGTCATAACCAATACCGGCGAGGTAAAAGTCGAGGTCTATGACCGCCACGCTATCCTTCAGGTTAAACTCTTCATCGGCGAGCATTTCGTCACGAAGAACTTCCCGGTAACGGTCAAGGGGAGCGCCGATCTCGCGCTCTTGCACGCTTTCGTTCAGGATCAGTTGCGTTTTGAACGCGAGGTGACGGGAAATCTCCCGCTTTTGACCGAATACGTCCAGGACGGGGTGAAGATCGACGCCGTTTGGTTTTCGGATAAGCCGGAGATAATCGCCCCCGACGGGACCGTCCGCAGGGGCGAAGAGGAAGTCGACGTGACACTGACCGTGACGCTTAGCCTTAACGAAGCCCGATTGACGCAAAGTTTTAATTTAACGGTCCTTCGCGACCCGGCGCTCTCGCCGATCAACTGGTGGCACACGGTCGAGGTCTGGACAGGCGTTATTCCCGGCGAGGCGAAAAAGCCGGCGACGCCGGCTTGTTTCCCGGGGGCCGTTTACCGCAAAGTCGTTTCGAGCCGCGATTATTGGCTCGGCATCGAGGCCGTCGTGACCCTGCCGGAGTTTACCCCCGACCCGCGACGCTTCGACGAAAGCAAACTTAGTTACTATTTGGATAACGCCTCCATTTACATGGGCGGTAACGCCCAATACGAAAGCGATATCGGTCTGACATGGTCTATCGGCTACGCCGAGCGCGGCGCGACCAACTACAGCCGCTCGGGTATCGCGTTCCGCCCTTTTTGGCGTTATATTACGCGCAAGGAACCCGATTGCACAAATTGTTATCGCAACAGTAACGTTAAGGATTTGGAATATTATTATTTCCCCGGAGATAAGATCAGAATGAGCGTGATCAGCCCGGAACGCGGTTATCTGCAGATGCGGATTGAACTACTGGAAGAGACGACGATCGAGAAATACGCCGCCCGGCGCGCCGCCCTCGAGCTTCCCGCGGGCTACAGCCGCGTATTTATGACGCCGCCTTTTCCTTCCGAGGGAATGGGAGCGACGAAGGCGGAGTTCAAACGGGTTAACGCCATCGATCAAGTCGCAAACGAAGGCAAACCGACGATCAATACCGACGCGAAAGTTGAGGGAGCGGTTTGGCACGAGGTCTACCTTTACCGCGAGATTGACGACAAGATTTATAAGGTCCCGTTAACCGCCGACCGGAGCGCGGGGATGGCCTGTCCCGCTGGTAAAAACCAAAACGGCGACTTCACGGGCGCCGTGATTACCGGCGTCGCGGGCGTTAATCCCGCCCTCGGGGGGGAGACGGTAACGATTAAGCCCGATAACGGCACCGGGCGGTTATATAGCAATTACGCGTTCATCAAACGGAAGGAAGAGGATTTATGATCGATAAGATCTATCATCAACTAATCGTTTCCTGCCAGGCCCGCGCCGGCGAGCCCCTGCGCGATTCCGGAATTATCGCGAAAATGGCGGAGGCGGCCGTCATGGGCGGCGCCGCCGCGATCAGGGCCGCCGGCGTCGAGGACATTCTCGCAATCAAGCGGGCGGTATCCGTTCCGGTGATCGGGCTTATCAAGCGGGAGTATCCCGACAGCGATATCTACATCACCCCGACAAAGCGGGAGGTCGAGGAACTCCTCTCTACGGATTGCGAGATGATCGCGATCGACGCCACCTCGAGACGCCGTCCCGGCGGGGAGGAGGTTAAGGAACTTTTGGCGCTCGCGCATCATCATCGCCGCCTCGTCCTGGCGGACGTCGCGACTTTTGAGGAAGCGAAAGCGGCGCAGGATCTCGGATTTGACGCCGTGGCGACGACGATGGCAGGCTATACCGCCTACACGCGCCCGCTTCCGGGCCCGGATTTCCGGCTGCTTAGGCGGATGGTAAGGCGGCTGTTTATCCCGGTAATCGCGGAGGGAAGAATTTATGATACCCGCGATTTGAGGAAGGTACTGAAGATCGGTCCCCACGCCGTCGCGATCGGGACGGCGATTACCCGGCCCCACGTTATTACCGAAAGGTTTCTCCGTTGCTTTAAGGAGGGGAAATACGGGAAGAGCCGACAAAAATTCGAAAAATGATATTTCCCAAATGTAAAACATTGAAAAAAGTGGTATAATTATAAAAACTTATTTTAGCGAGGTAGTATATGGGTAAGATTCCAATGTATCAACAAATCGAGAGGGACCTGCGGGTGGCGATTTTGGAGGGAAAACTGAAACAGGGAGACATGGTCCCGAGCGAAACAGAGCTCGCCGCACGGTACAAGGTAACGCGGATGACGGTCAGGCAGGCGATTAATAATCTTTTGGTCGACGGTTATATTTACCGACATAAAGGCCGCGGCACTTTTGTTACTTTCAATAAAAAGGAAATGCAAGACGAGACGCCGTTTTTTTCCTTCGCCAACGAGATGAAGGGGGTCGACGGCCCCGTCAAAACGACCGTATTGAAGTTTGAGGTCGGCAAGGCCGATGAGATTATCGCTCTCAGGCTGCAGCTGCGCGTCGACGACCCGATTTATTACGTCGAGCGGTTGCGCCATTCCGGAAACAAACCGCTCGCTTTCGAGCGCGTCTACCTTCCCTACAATATGTATCACGAGTTGAACGAGGATATATTCAAAGGGTCTTTTCACGATTATGTTCAGAATAAACTTAACTGGAAAATCAGGAACTGCGTCCGGGCGATTGAGGCCCGCGGCGTGACGAAGAAGGTCGCCGAACTTTTACATCAAAGAGAAGGCGAACCGTCCCTGTATATGAGCAGCGTCACATATTTGGACAACGGCCGCGCTTTTGTCTACACGCGCTGCTATTTCCATGGGGAACATTTCCGCTTTAAACATAATTTTACGAGAAAATGATCATGAACAAAGAAAAAAACGATTCCAAGACAAATAATGAAGATGTTATCTGGTTTGACCCGCTCGAGACGAATGCGATTCGCGTTCGCGGGTTCGCTTGGTTTGACAATGACCGCCGTTACCGGCGCTTGCCGGCGAGCTCGGACAGTCTCGTCGCCCGCGTCTCGCCCAATGTCGCGCGCCTTTCCGGCGACGCGGCGGGCGGGCAGATTCATTTCCGGACAGATTCCGACACCGTGGAAATCGCGGCGGAACTGGCGGCGCCCAGCTTGATGTCGCATATGACGATCGCTTCCCAAGGCGGGTTTGACTGTTACGTCGGGAGCGACTTTAGCGATTTAAAATTCTATGCGACGACGACTTTCCCCGTCGACGCGAAAAGTTACCGTTACCGGTTTTTTGCGGGCGTCCCCGGAGACAAACTCGTCGTTCTTAACTTCCCCCTTTACAACAGGGTGGAAAGCGTTCGCGTCGGCGTTAAACCCGGGGCCGCTTTGCGGGATCCGGGGGATTTCCCGCAGCCGGGGCGGATCGTCGTTTACGGGACTTCAATCACCCAGGGCGCATGCGCCAGCCGGCCCGGTTTGTGTTACACGAATATTTTAAGCAGGCGGCTCGGTATCGAATTCATCAATCTTGGTTTTTCCGGGAGCGCCTTCGGCGAGCCTGAAATCGCGGAACTCGTTTCGGAGGTTAGCGGGGCGCGGATGTTCGTACTTGACTACGAGGCCAACGCCGGGACCAACGGCCGGCTTTACCGGACGCTCGAGGATTTTATTAAAATCATCCGCGGCCGTTACCCGAACGCGCCGATCGTCGTTGTTTCCCGAATTAAGTATTTGTTTGACGAGCTTAATCCCGGAACCCTGGGAAAAATGCGCCGGGAACTGCGGGAATTTCAGAAGAACGTCGTATCCGCGCTAAGGGAAAAAGGAGACGACGCCGTGTATTTTGTTGACGGGTCCGGCTTTTTTCCCGACGATTATCACGAGTTTACCGTCGATTCCGTTCATCCCAACGATATCGGTTTTTACCGAATCGCGGAGGGATTGGAAAAAGAAATCAGGAAGATTTTGAAAATTTGAGGATATGTTATGCATAGATTACTTACAACGCTTAAAAGAAAGAAGTTCAGCCTGATCGCGAGCCTGCCCGAAAATTCCTACGAAATGGCGAAAATCGCCTGGGAAGCGGGCGCCGACGCGATAAAAGTTCACATTAATGTTTTTCACCGCGCGAGCCAAAACACTTTCGGACCGTTGACAGAAATCAGAAACACGTTTGAAAGAATTATCGCGGATAGCCCCGTTCCCGTCGGGATCGTCGCCGGCGAGGACCCGATCCTGGTCGAAGAATTGCTCGATGATATCGTGGCGATGGGATTTGATTTCATTTCTCTCTACGGTCATTTCATGCCGGCGTCTCTGGTCGAGCGCCGCGATATCACGACTTTTTTCGCCGTTAACTCCGATTACTCGCTCGAGGAGATCCGTCACTTGTCTCAGTCTTTTTTCGGGGACATCTTGGAACTCTCGATCATCGCTCCCGAGCATTACGGGAAAAGACTTTCCGCCCGCGACTTGGCTAAGTATAATTACATCGCGACTCACGCCGTCGCGCCGACCGTCGTGCCGACGCAAAAATTGGTTTACCCGAGCGACGTGAAGTCGCTGTACCGGACCGGCGTTAGCGCCGTGATGGTCGGGGCAATCTGCTACGGTCGCGACCCGGAGAAAATGCGCCAAGTTATTAAGAGTTTCCGAAGCGAGATTGATCGGCTGTGAAAAAGACCTTGATCATCCCGCTTGACAGCCGCCCCTGCAATACCGCGTGGCTCAAGCGGCTGGCGGAGGAAGCGGGCGTTCCCGCGCTTATTTATCCCCGATCCCGGTGCGGCACGCTTCACCGCGGCGCCGATTTTGCCGGGATGATGTCGATGATTGAAGCGAATATCGCCGATTGCGAGTATTTGCTTATCTCTGCCGACGGGCTTGCGAGCGGCGGCCTTATCCAAGCCCGCCTTGGCCTCGCCGACCCAGATCGCTTAAGCGCGGAACTTAAGGTTCTCGGCGAATACAAAAAACGTTACCCGGGGCTTAAAATATATGTTTTCGACACGTTGATGCGGACGTCGATTACCGCCTACGACGCGGAAAGCGCCCGCCACTGGTCGCTCGTGAACGAGTATTCAAGACTTTTGGGCGAGGAAGGCGCCGCGGAAAGCGCCCGGCTGCGATATCTAGAGAAGGCGATTCCCGAACGCGTTTTAAACCGATATTTGCGGGCGCGCGAGATCAAGCTCCGTCTCAACCTTTATTTTTTGGAACAGACCGCCGCGGGCGTCGTCGATTATCTTATCATCCTCCAGGAGGATACCGCGCCCCGGGGCATACAAAAACGGGAACAGGAGATTATCGCGGACTTTATAAAAGAACATGGCCTCGGGAATAAAGTTAAAACGCACAACGGGACCGACGAAGGCGGCTTATTGCTTCTCGCGAAGATAGTCAACGAAAAGCGGAGGCATTCGCCACGGGTATATCTGCTCCTGCCCGAACAGGGCGTTTTGGAGAAGACGATGCTTTTCGAAGACCGCCCTTTCGGGGAAAATCTCCGGGCGATGTTTGAGACCGCGGGCTTCGTTCCCGCGAACGACCCGGATTCCGCCGATTTTATTCTCGCGGTTTACGCGGAAAAGGAAAACAAGGATTTGGATTTAAGCGATTTCCGGGAAGTGTTGCCGGAAAAAGGTCCGCGATATCGCGCGTTTGTCAGCGAATTAAATAATTATTTAGCGGCCGGCAAGCCCGCGGGCCTTGTTGACCTGCTTTTTCCCAACGGCGGCAGCCCCGAATTGCTCGGGGAAATCGATTATCGGGCGCTTAAGGTCTATTCGGCTTGGAATACCGCTTCCAACGCCTTGGGCTCGGCCCTTTGCGAAATCGCGGTGTTGACGTCCGTTCCGGACGCGGACCACGAGGCGTTTAAGAACGAGCGAATCATGGACGACTGCGTTTACCAGTATATCGTCCGCCGGCAGGTTAACCGGGACTTGCTCGCCTCCGGTCATAATATTTATGATCTCGGCGACCTGGGCCCGAAAGTCGCGGCCCGGATCGCCGGAGAAATGGAAAAATATCGATTTCTCGTCGATAACCGCAGGTTTAGGATATCGCTTCCTTGGAACCGGACGTTTGAAATCGACATCGAGGTAGAGGATTAATATGAAATATGACGTAATCGTCGCGGGAGGGGGGCCGAGCGGGATCGCCGCCGCCCTTGCCGCGAAAAGAAACAACGCGAAAGTATTGCTTATAGAAAAAAGCGGCCTTCTGGGGGGCGCGAACGTCCTGTCCCTCGTCGGGCCGCTAATGACTTTTCACAATTTGAAAGGCCAGGTGGTGAGGGGCATCGGCGAGGAAATCGTCTCCCGGCTCGTCGCCAATGGTTACAGTCCCGGTCACCGGCCCGACCCGGTCGGGTTTTGCGCGACCGTGACGCCGTATGACGTTGAAGGCTTGAAGGAAGTGTATTTCAATCTCGTATATAATGAGAAAATCGATTTATTGCTTCACGCCATTGCGATTGACGTTACCCTCAGGGAAAGCAAAATCACCGCCGCGCGGGCGGCGACGAAAAACGGGGTAATCGAGCTTGAGGCGGACGTTTACGTCGACGCGACCGGCGACGGCGATATCGCCGCCGCGGCCGGCTGCCCGTTTATTTACGGCCGCGAATCGGACAATCTGACCCAGCCGATGACGATGCTTTTTACCGTCGCCGGCATTGATTTCGAGAAACTCAGGGAATACCAAAACCTTAACCCGGGCGAGTTCTACGGCGGAAAGGTCGCCCCCGCGGATTATTTTGGCTTGAGCGGCTTTTTCGAAAAAATCGCCGCGGCGCGCGCCGCGGGCGACTTTACGATTCCCCGCGACCGCGTGTTATTGTTTGAAAACGCCCGCCGCGGCGAGGCGACCGTCAATATCACCCGCGTGTTGAACGTGGCCGGGACCGATCCCTTCGCCTTGTCAAGGGCGGAGATCGAGGGAAGGAAACAAGTTAAAGAAGCGTTTGCTTTCCTGAAAAAATATATCCCCGGGTTTGAAAACAGCTATATTATCCGCACGCCCTATCAAATCGGCGTTCGCGAGACCCGTCACATCAAAGGTCAATATACTTTAATCGAGGAAGATATCGCCGGGGAGAGGGCTTTTGAAGATTCTATCGCGGTCGCCGCCTTCCCGATCGACATTCACTCGCCGGACGGGAGCAGCCTGGAAGCGTCCAATCAGATAAAAACCTACGAAATACCGCTGCGAGTGATGATTCCCGAAGGTCCGCGCAACTTGATTGTTACCGGCAGGGCCGTGAGCGCGACGCACGAGGCGAGCGCTTCGATGCGGGTGAGCCCGGTCGTGATGGCGCTTGGTCAGGCGGCGGGAGTCCTGGCGTCCTATTCCGCCCTGCGAGGGATAGAGCCCGGGGCGGCGCCTTACGAGGAAATCGCCGTATTACTCAGGAAGGGAAACGCGGTGTTAAAAAAAGAAGATGTATAGGATTGAGGATTTTCTCCAAGCTCCGGCTTACTTCGACCCGATTGAGGGCGAGAAAGAAAAACCGGCCGAGCGCCGCTGTTTTCCCGGGGCCTGGTATTACAAAGTCTTGTCGGCGCGCGACTATTGGCTCGGGCTCGACGGCTTTGTTCGCTTGCCCGAGTTTTACCCCGACGAGGAGCGTTACGTCGACGAGGGGGATTTCCGGAAATATCTTGACACGCCGTCCGTTTACGTCGGCGGGTCCGCCGATTTTGAAAACGACATCGGTTTAGCCTGGTTTCGCGTGATCGTTGACGGGAAGATGAGCCGCGAGAAAATTACTTTTCGTCCTTTTTGGCGCTATATTTATACGGAAAACGGCCGGGAAAGGAATATTTCTGT
>DGED01000004.1:0-23538 GCA_002385755.1 Caryophanales bacterium UBA3935
AAAACAATTTGACACTATCTTATCCCGAAAAATCGCTTTTTATTATGAACAAAAAAAAGCCATTGTCGCGAAAATCACGCAATGGCTTTCTTATTTGCTGCTTAAATGACGGTCGAGTATCTCTTCGAGCGCCTCCCGGGTTAATTTTAAATTAATCAAACCGTCGAGAGCCACCGAAACATTGCCCGTTTCCTCGGAAACGACGATTGTCAAGGCGTCGGATCTTTCGGCGATGCCGATTGCCGCGCGGTGACGGGTTCCAAGAAATTTAGGAACGTCATATTTGTCCGTCGACGGAAAATACGCCCCGGCGCACATGACGATATTTTTCCTTATAATAACCGCGCCGTCGTGGCAGGCCGTTCCCGGCGCGAATAGCGTCGTCAATAACTCCTGCGATACGACCGCCTTCAGAATGATCGCTTTTTCGATATAGATATTTAAATTATCCTCGCGCTCGATCGTTATCAAAGCGCCCATTTTGCGCTTGGATAGGAAATCGACAGTGTTAACCAAGATATTTATAATAGCCATTTTTTCCTGACGGGACGAATAAGTTGAATTGGTTTTCGGGGGAATGAAAAACAAATCGAGCGCGTGTCTTATTTCCTGGTTGTATACGATTATAAATATTCCCAATCCCCAGAAGAAAACATATTCGAGCAGCTTCAAAAATATCGACAGTTGAAAAATAAAACTTAACAAGTATATTAATACGATAATAAAAATCAAAAGAAATATCCGGTAACCTTGCGCCCTGGTCCGCAATATCCGGTAAAGCATATAGAAAAAAGCAATAACCAATAATAAATCCATAATCAGGCGGATAATCCCCCAAGCGGAATAATTTTCCGTGTATTCCCTGATTTTTTCCATTAAGCGGCTGAAGTTAAACAAGCGGCTCACCTGCTTCCTCTAGTATTTTTTTGATTTTTTCCATTCTCGTATCGTCAACGTCCTGTTTCGTAAGGAAATACTTGATTATTTTAACGTCTTGCTCGTCAATCGCGTAATCAATCGGGAGATTGTTTATCTCGTCTATAACCATTATTTCCGCCCCGTGATCGACCAAATATTTAACGATTTCAAGATTGCCGTTAATCACGGCCAAGTGAAGAGGGGTCTGTTCCATCTCGCCTCCCAAGTTAAGATCGCAATTATTGTTAACCAGGCTTTTGATAAAATTCATCCTGCCTTCGATGACGGCTCGATGGAGCGGGGTTTCCCCCGCTTCGTTAGCGAGGTTAACGTTAACGCCGGACTTGATGAAAAGGTTAAACAGCTTCAAGTTGTTTAGTTTCATGGCGACATGCAAAAGCGTCGAGCCGCCATAAACTTGCGTGTTGATATCGACATCGGCTTCCTTTAGTTTAATTAAAGTGCTTTTAATATAGAAATAACGATGCGGATCTTGTTTGACGCATTTTACAAACTCCAAAAATCTTTTCTTAGTCCCGCGTTTCGCCATCGCCTATCTCCTCTACAATCTTTTTCACAATATCGTCAACAGAAGGTTCCATCGCCCAAACGATGATCGTTTTGAAATTATTCTTGTTGTTTAAAACATAGAAATCCCGATAGTCGTTGATAATATCAAAATTTGATTTTTCGATATCCCAAAATAGCAAAACCCCGAAAAGTTTGTTCTTGTCCCTGACAAACAAAGTTAAATCGTTGGAGCTGTAAACAATATATTTCTGTTTCTCCAACTTCGCGGCAATCTGCTGGACGAGCGGCGAAGAGAACTCTTTTTTGAAAGTAAACTTGTTGTCGATAACGGATCTAAGTTTCCTCATAAACAAGGAATCATTGTCTTGTCCCAGCCTGTCATAATAATCATAGATTATTATTTGCTTTCGGCACAATATCATATTGTCAATCATGTCAAAGACCAAATACTCCTGGTCAATCTCATAATAATCCTCTAAGAACAGGATGTTATAATCGGCATCGTACATATAGGCGAGCGAAAGACAGGAAATATTAATGTTTTTGGTCAAAAGCCGAATTATGTCGTCAATACCGTATTCCCGCTCCGCCAAATAAGCGGCCAGTTCCTCGTATAATTTTCTTTGCGTCGAATACGACGATATAAAGACATTAACGGCGCCATCTTCTTTCTCCTCCAGGAGTTGGCACACCAATTCCGCCAGATCGCCGTGTTTGATGTCAATCCCGAAGTTTTCATAAAAATTATTGTATATCTGGCCGCGCAATCCGGGCAGGTGCGACAAAATATTCATCGGCGTCGGCGCAAACCGGTAATTAAACTGAATCATCCTGCTGGGGTGAATCCGGGCGATCAAATTATTCGTGACGGCGCTTTGCAACTGCTGCTCGCCGGCAATAACAAGTTGATGACCTTCCAAAGCGCTCTTATATTCTTCGGCGCTCAGCAGGTGCGCGTCGTCAATGATTATCATGTCGAAGAGCTTGACGTTAACGAACAAATTAACCGTCAGAGAAGTCGCGAGGAATAAGTGCTTAATCCCTTCCGTTCTCTTAATAAATCCGTTATAGTCAAGGTTTTTTATCCCGTAGACGTAAAAGCGCGTCCCGCTCGTCTTCCGGATTTTTTGCACCGTTTCATAATGGATATGTCTTATTTTCCGGTTTTCTTCCCGGCAAATAGTATCCAGTCGCGCGGGGATTTCCGGATATTCCCGAAGGAAGGGCGCTTTTTGCAGGTGCATTTCCTTTAACATCGAAAAGTACGCGTATTTAAAGTCGTTAACAAAATTATTACCGTGCGGTTCGTTAATGATGTAATTTATTAATTTGGAAAGCCTGTATTTGTTCAACACGGCGAAATTGTCGGTAATGGTCAGGTAAGTAATCAACTCTTCTTTGGATTCGGAAAGTTTATTTAAATAATCCAAATTGGTTTGAAAAGACTCGTAATAATACCGGGAAACGCCGTCACGAAAAATTTTAAAATATAATTTAAAAATCTCGTTCAACCGCTCCGTTTCTTCCCGGCAGACGATTAGATGCGCTTTTATTTTCTCATTGTTCGCGGCCTCCAAGCTTTTAACCGTGTCGTCGTTCGTAACAAAACACTCCGTGTATAGCTTATAATTTTGCATCAGCCGCGCCAGATGGTTTATGTTTGTCTGGTTTTCCCGGTAATGCATTCCAAACAACTGACGGTAAAGTTTGTGTCCGCGCAGGGTTTTTTTCTTTTCCGCGACAAACCGCAAGGAATTTCTGATTTTGAAATATTCCTCCGCCGCGACGTATTCATTTTTGTAATTCCGGTGAACGACGAGAAGCCGATCGTTAGAAATAAACAATCTAAGCAAATAAGCGTTAGCTTTGTTGATCTCGTCAACCCGGTGCGAAAACTCGTCAACGCCGGAAGCCAAACCATATTCCCGCAAAATCTCATAGTATTCATTCAGGCTAGCATATGCCTGCGAGAAAAGAGCAAAGGTGCGGCGGTAATTTTTATGGACGTTGCCGTCGGCGACTCGGATTAGGAACTTTGCCAATTTGCTTCGAATCATCGGGTTTTGGATATTCGAAAAATACAAATGCAGATAATTCATGTGATACAATGCGTCGGCGCTGTATTCATATCCGGTAAGCGTCAAGAATTGGTTTTGAAGCGCCTTTATGCCGCCGCGCAACTCCCGAAAACGACGCGCAAGTTTGGTGATTCTGACGTATTCTTTATAGTTTCTTTCTTTCAAATTGGAAAATAAGCGATAGTCGCTGCGTTTAATCGGTTGGTCTTTCCGGTAATTCTCCAGTGCGTCAACCGTCGCCTCGAGACCGGCGATATCTTTTTTGGAAAAGGTCCGGACCAGGCCGGCAATCTCGCTTTGCGCCGACTCGATGTTTTTCGAAATATCAAGCGCTTGATTAAAAATCTCGGGAAAACGACCCTTGACAATAATATTAACAATTGTCCGGTTAAACTCGAGTTCCTTTAAAACTTCCTCCAACCGTGTGATTTCATCCAAGATATTATTGTCGACCGTGAATTGCCAATTCAGCAAGTGCTTTATCTTATTGATTGATTTTTTGTAAATATCGGATTGCAGGGCGGCGCGGTTTAGTTTGTTTTCGATCTCGTCCCGTCGCAAAAGTATCTTATCTATCGCCGCGGTATCCTCGGCTTTAAAATAATCGCCCAAAAGCGCGCTTATTTCCGCGTCAATATCGAGGGAATCAAGTTTGTTATAACGAACGTTAAGCAAATATTCCTCTTCCTGCAACTGATAAATATCATTTTTCAGATCCCGGTACTTTTCTTTAGCTTCCTCAAACTTTTCCGGGATCAACCACGATTCGGGAATCTCCTCCGGATCGAGGTTTAAAAATTTTTGGATAACGTTTTTTAAATAGGCGTAATTGCTAATTTCTCGAAAACCGTGCTCGTTTTCCAGTATTATTTTTTCGGATTCCAATATTTTAAAACATTGTTCAACCTGGTAAATCAATGCAATGATTTGATTAGGGTACTTAATGTTGTTAAAAATGGGGATGTCCTTCCAAATACTATCCTTAAAACTGCCGCTGATGTTCTCCAGGCTCGCCTGAATCGCCTCGAGCGCCTTTACGATTTCCAAAAACTCAAACTTATAAATGTTCGACAAATCGTCGATCGGAATTATCTTCGCGTCATGCAATGACAATAAAAGCAATTCGTTAACAACCTCTATATAACGATAGTCAAGAATGCGGTTGTTGATCGCCTTTTGATATTGATCGATAAACTCATAGTTTTCGTATAGCGCGGAAAAATCTTCGCCCTCGTCCGCCGTCTCGGCCGCGGGCGCCGCGATGTCTTTTTGATAAAGGCTCGCGAAAGATTGATAGAGACGCGAAACAAATTGATTAAGGCTATTGTCCGCGAAAAAGTCATATACTCGTTCTAAGGTTTCTTCCATGTTGGAGACGTACAAAACGCGCTTTTTTTGCCTGATCGCGTTAACGGCGACGTTTATTAAAGCGGTCGTTTTCCCGGTGCCGTGCCGGCCATGGATGGCGATATTCCCGCCGCGGTTTGCGCTGTGGACGGCATAACGCTGTTCGCGGTTTAAAGCGGCGATATAGTAAATACCCTCGGCGTTTTTGGCGAATAATTTATCGTGCAGATAATCGCCCGTTTCCGCAAATCTTTGAAACTTACTTTTTCTTATCTTTATTTTGTCGGGTACGATGGACGCATAGGTGAGATAGTTTTCCAAATGCAAATCGCATTCCGTCACCCTTTGCAAATACCAACAAAAATCATCGAGATCGGACAGTTTGTCAAGTTTGTCGGGAATTGAAAGAGTTATGTTTTTCGTTTTGCCCAGATGACTGATTAAAACCTGGTTTTCAATCGGTTTGGCAATCTGTTGAAAAAAAATCTTTTCGTTTTCAAAATACATTTCAACCGGGATTAAAACGACGGGAGCGAATATTTCCCGGTTTTTCTTATTCTTAAGCGTTAACAGCCCGTATGTGATAAATAACTGCAGGTTGCGGTTTTTCCGATTAATATTAGCAAAAAACAAAAAAGGCAACTTTTTTCTTAAAACGTCGTCCTTTATCGCGCTGCTGCCGATGCCGTGTTTTTGAATCGGAAAATATGTAACGTCTTCATAGTCGACCATTTCATAATTCAACAATCGAACCAAAACGTCGTAATTGATGTTTCCCAGTTCCAAAAAACTGTCGGCCGTGAAGATGTCGGTCAAATGTTCGTTTTTTCGACTAATGCTAATCATAGTCTCACCTTAATATATTATCGGTAAATTATCGCTCGTTTATATCATTAACGCCTTTTTTTATATTATATCAAAATTCATTATAAATTGATATAATAATAAAGAAAATTATAAAAATGGCGATCTTTATATCGTATTTTAAAAAATAAAAACGAAGTTGGCTAACTTCGTTTTAATGTTTTTACCAATTCCCGGTTTTTGTTGATTTTGTAAACATATCGTTTATGCGGACGGAAATTATCAAAATTGCTAAGTTCCTTTACTATCCTGTGGTAAATCTCGTAATCTATCGCTTTGATATCAACGGTAATATGATAATCGTATTGCCTGAGACGGGCCAAAACATCGTTAAGTCTTTCCTGATAATAATCGCAATTCTTTAGTTCGGGCAATATCTCGTCGACATACGGGTTTATTTTCGCTTTTTTAAACTCGGAAGCGATAAAACCGATCGGCTTGCTTTTTTCTTCTTCCACAAACGCGAAAAAGCAATTTTGAAAAGAAATCGCCCGTCCCTTCGAATCTATTATTTTCCCGTCGCGAAGAATCGCGTCCATTTGCTTGATGATGACGTTATTCGCGAGCGAATAATTCTTGACGATAATAACCGCCAGGGGGAATTTTAAGACATGTTCGGTTAAAATGCCGCCGTCTTCATAACCGACATAACCGGCGGGCGAGCCGATTAGCGAGGAAGTGAAATGACTTTCGGTGAACTTGCCCAAATCAAGGTTTAAGATTATCTCGTCTCTAATCTGAAACACCCGACGCAAATCCTCGAGAAATAAATCCAGATTTGCTTCCGAAACCTGCACGTTGACGATGGTTTTCCTTAAACCCAAATTCATAAAATATTGCCGGTAGTATTTTTCAAGAAAATGATAGTTTTTGATTTTATCGACGCTACCCGTGATTTTATCGTAGTTAATTCCCAAGTTCTCATAAACGATTTTGTCAATATCGTTTTGACTCACGTGCGCGCGGTTATCCAGCCGGCATAAAAGCCCCGCCTCATCCAAAATATCGATAGCCTTATCCGGGAGTTTGCGGTTTGTGAGAAAATCGGATGAGGCGACGATATACCTGAGAACCCGGTCGCTGTATTTTACGCGATGATATTCCTCGTATTTTTGCGCGATCCCCTTGATGATATCGTATGTCTCTTCCGGAGACGCCTCCTCAACGAACACGTTTTGAAACCGGCGCGACAGCGCCTTGTCTTTTTCGATGTAACGGTAATATTCTTCGAGCGTCGTCGCGCCGATGCATTTGATTTCCGAGCGCGCGAGAATCGGCTTTAATATATTGGCGATGTCGAGCGTTCCTTCGCTTGACCCGGAACCGACGATATTGTGAATCTCGTCGATAAAGACAATCGAGTTCGGGTTCTTTATCTTTTCGATCACCTCGAGCATCCTCTCTTCCAAATCGCCCCTGTATTTCGTCCCCGCGATAATCATTCCCAAATCCAGACGATAAATATTAACGCCGGGATTAATTTTTAGGTAGCGCATCGCCACCCCTTCGACGAGCGCGCTTTTACCGACGCCCGCGCTGCCAATCAGCATCGGGTTATTTTTTTGTTTTTTCGATAAAATCCTGATTATTTTATCGATCATTTGTTCCCGGCCGATAAAGGGGTTAAGGCGGTTGAGTTTAGCTTCTTTTGTTAGATTGACGAGATAATTTCTATTTAGCTCGCCGGAAGGAGAAAAACTGTAAATGTTATTAACCTCCTCGATTAAATCCTCGATATCTATTCCGGCCTTTTGCAAGAAATCGAGAGCGACCGAAGCGGGGGTCGTAAGAAGCGCGTAGAAAAAATGTTCCTCAAATATATATTTGCTGTCCTCGCTTAAAGCGACGTCGCCGGCGTTTTTTAGGATTTCAACGAGTTTCGCCGTGTAATCATCAGCATTGTTTCTTTTTCTCAATACCGTTAGACGATCAAGCTCGCTTTCCAAAATCCTGGCGTTAATCCCGTATTCGTTAAGAATATGCTTGCATGCTGAGTTTTCATTTTTTAGGATTGCCAAAAGGAGCGCTTCGCTGCCGGCAACTCCGAAACGATTTTTTTCGCGATCGATAAAAGCGAGTATTTTCTTGCAATGATCGGAAAAACAATAATCCACACTTCACCTCTGCTTATAATATTCTAATAACATTATATGAGCGGATGAAAATTATTTTCATTTTTTTGAGGCTTTTTTTTTTTGTCGATATATAGTATAATAAAAAAGAATTTATCAGAAAGGTATTTTTAGCATGAGCAAACCGATATTTTCCAAAGAATTCATCAACAAACTTAACTCTGATATTAAAACATATTTTCCCCATCTGTTTTTGATTGATGAAACCATGAAGACAACTTTCGAAGGAGTATCGCGTTTAGTGATGCTTGACCGCTATTCGCAAAAAGACATCAACCACGTGTCTTTATCCGTCGGCGATTTGGTTTTATGCATTATTAAAGACGATCCAAAATTCCCAACGCGGGGTATCGGTTACATCGAGAAAATTGAGGATGATTATGCGTATATCAGGTTAGAACCGGAATATATCGGAATGTGCTCGGATGTTTTGGATGAGGACGGTTTGATTAAGCGCGGAATTAACGCCATCGACAAACCCCTTGAACTCTTTTACGAGCAAATATGCCATCGCGTCGCCAATAACTTGGGAATGGGAGAAACTTACGAAACCGTCCAACAATTCTATTACGAGTTAAGTAATTTAAATCTTGTTCCCGCCGGACGCGTTTTATTCGGCGCCGGCTCGCAAATCGCCGTTACATATTTTAATTGCTTCGTCATGCCGTTTATCCACGATTCCCGCGGTGGGATTAGCATACACCGCCAAAAAGTCATGGAAATAATGTCGCGCGGCGGCGGCGTCGGCACCAACGGTTCGACTTTACGGCCGAAAAACTCCCTGGCAAAAGGAGTCGGCGGGAAATCAAGCGGGGCCGTCAGTTGGTTGCATGACCTCTCGCAACTCACGCACCTCGTTGAACAGGGCGGGTCGCGAAGAGGGGCGCAAATGATCATGCTCGCCGACTGGCATCCCGACATTATCGAGTTTATTATCAGCAAGATGCAAAACCCGAAAATCTTGCAATTCTTAATCGATAATCTAACCGACGAGGATATTATCCGGGAAGCAAGGAATAAATTGAAATTCATCCCCCTGTCCGATGAAGAAGTTGAAATGTATGAGTTGATCGTCGAGATGGGAAGGCGCGATCCCCTGACCATCAGCAAGGCCACTCTTAACAGGGCGGAAGAAATACTCAAGGCGCAGGGAACATATCAAGTCAATTCTCCCGAATTCCTTTCCGGCGCCAATATCTCGGTGGCGATCACCAAGGAATTCATGCACGCCGTCGAGAACGATTTAACGTATGAATTGCGTTTTCCCGACATTGATAATTACAACCCCGGCGAGAAAGCTGCCTACGATGAAAAATGGCATCTTATCGGCGATGTCCGGGAATGGGAAAACCTCGGCTATCGCGTTAAAGTCCATAAACGGATTCGCGCGCGCGAATTATGGAATTTGATTAATATTTGCGCGACATACTCGGCGGAACCTGGAATATTCTTTATCGACAACGCCAACGAAATGACCAACGCCCGAGCTTACGGGCAAAAAGTCGTCTGCACCAACCCCTGCGGCGAGCAGCCGCTCGCTCCTTACTCCGTGTGCAATTTGGCGGCGATCAATCTCGCCAATATGGCGATTCAAGAAAAGCAAACGGTCGATTGGGATAGGTTGGAAAGAACGGTAAAGACCGCCGTAAGAATGCAGGACAACGTTATTGACCGGACGACTTATTTCCTTGAGGAAAACAGGATTCAAGCTCTCGGGGAAAGAAGAATCGGTCTCGGGATAATGGGGTTGCACGACCTGCTTATCTATTGCAATTTGCGCTACGGAAGCAAAAAAGCAAATCGTTTTGTCGATCAGCTTTTTGAATTCTTGGCGACGAAAGCATACGAGGCTTCGATTGAACTGGCGGCCGAGAAGGGAAGTTTCCCCTTCCTTGACCAGTACGGCTCGCGGCAAAAATTTATCGAGTCGGGCTACATGAAAAAAATGCCCGCCTACATCAGGGAAAACATTCTCAAACACGGCATTCGCAACTCTCATTTGTTGACAATCGCGCCGACCGGCTCAACTGGAACTATGGTTGGCGTTTCCACGGGTCTCGAGCCTTATTACGCGTTTAAATATTATCGCAGCGGCCGGCTCGGCAAATTCATGGAAGTCAACGCTCCGATTATCGATAAATACCTGGAACTCTATCCCGAATATAAAGAGAAAAGTTTGCCCGAAATTTTTGTTTCCGCTTTAGATCTAACGCCCGAAGAGCATGCCGACGTGCAATGCATTATCCAGCGTTGGGTCGACTCCTCGATATCGAAAACCGTCAACGCGCCGCGCGATTATACGGTCGAAGACGTCGAGAGACTGTATATGCGCTTATACAAAGGCAAAGCAAAAGGCGGGACCGTTTATGTTGACGGCAGCCGCGACGCCCAGGTCTTGACGCTGAAAAAAGAACAAACGACGCCGAAACAAGTCGAACTGACCGATTTGGGCATAACGATTGAAGAAAAAACTGTTAAGAAAGAACAACAAAAGGGCTCGCATGCTCTCACCAAAGCCAACCGAAATATCGGCGTGGAAATCGGCGATATTTGTCCCATTTGCTTGGAAGGCACGGTCGAGGATATCGGCGGATGCAATACCTGCACGAACTGCAACGCCCAATTAAAATGCGGGCTATAAAAAAGAGGAGTATCTCTCCTCTCTTTTCATATAATATAAATATTCGGGTGATGAAACTTGCATAAAGAGAAGAGTTTAAAAATGCGCGATATGCCGGTGGGACGGTTGCTTGCGAGAATGAGCATCCCGGCGATGACATCGATGATGATTCAGGCGCTGTATAATATCGTCGACACCTTTTATGTTTCCCTAATCGACCCCTCCAGCAATATCATGATTACCGCCGTCGGTTACGCCTTGCCGATGCAAATCATTATCATGGCTTTCGCCTTGGGCATCGGCATCGGGACAACCGTCTTGGTGGCGCGAAAGTTGGGCGAGAGAAACAAGCGGGAAGCGTCAAACGTCGCGCAAACGGGACTGATAATGGCGCTTGTGTCGGGCGGCGTCTTTTTTGTCCTTAGTTTTTTTGTTTCGGGGCCGTTCATGGACTTGATGTCAGACATTCCCGACATTATTTATTACGGTCAGCAATATTTGCGAATCGTAATGATGTTTAGCGTCTTTCTGTTTATCGAGATCGTGTGTAATAAAATATTGCAGGGACAGGGGCGAATGATCGTTCCGATGATCACGCAAATCATCGGCGCCGTCGTCAACATCATTCTTGACCCGATTCTTATTTTCGGCTGGTTTGGTTTGCCCGAGTTCGGAGTCAGAGGCGCGGCGATAGCGACAATCATCGGGCAATGCTGCGCGATGATATTTGTGTTAATCTACATTTTCACGCAAAAAATGGACATAAATTTAAACATAAGAAATTTAAAAATAAGAGGACGATATATCGGAGAAATATTCAAAACCGGCGCTCCTACGATATTGATTAATTCAATCGGTTCGTTAACCAACATCGCCTTAAACAACATTCTTAAGGGCATTGATGTCGAGGAGAAAGCCAACGCCGTTTTGACCTTGTATTTTAAAATCCAGAATTTTGTTTTCATGCCCGTTTTTGGTCTTAACCAGGGAGGACTCCCGATTTTGTCATATAATTACGGCTCGGGAGATAAAGAGCGCTATATGCGGACTTTCGGATTGATGTTAAGGTCGGCGTTTATTATTCTGTTTATCGGGTTAATTATCTTTCAAGCGTTTCCCGAGGGATTGATTAGGATATTCACCTCCGAGGAATCGACGATATCCATCGGCAAAAACGCCTTCCGGATCATCAGCCTCTCATTTTTACCGGCGGCTTTCGGCATCATCCTAACCGTCACGTTCCAATCGATAAGCTACGGTCATTCCGCGCTTTTAATGTCGTTTTTGAGGCAGGCCTTATTATTGATTCCCAGCGCTTTTTTGCTTGGAAAATTCCTGGGGTTAAAATACATCTGGCTCTCTTTCCCGATTTCCGAATTTATTGTGGCCGTCGTTTTTTACCCGATAATTCGAAAAATAATCAACGAGGTATTCGCCAGGAAAAAGGTCGAGCAACGGATGACGGAATACCAAACATAAATACTTAATAAAAACTCCTTTTTTAAAAAGGAGTTTTTTTATCAGCTTGAGCTTGGATTAGATGAAAAAGAGCGCCGAGCAAGTCGGCGCCCCGCGATGCCGTTCGGCATCCTTTCTATTCAATTATCACATTTTCAACGTCCGCGATAAAACCCAGCAACTCATCATATCGATCTTTGACGTCATTATAACCTTGATTGTATAATTCCATTAGTTTTTCGCGGTCCTTCTCAAACCTGCCGACCGTTACCGCGCGAGCCGGCCTTATCACGAAGATTTTATTCTCCGCTTCCAGCGCGTTAATTAATTCAAGAGTTCGATTATAACGGGCGTAACGATTCCGCAACGCTGCGGCGAGCTTGGGGTAACGCGGGTAGCGAACCCGAGCCATCCGCATGGAACGCATGCGTTTTTTCCGGTAACCGGCCGCGCGCGTCAACACGACGACTTGCTTTTCATATCCGGATTCTATTGAATACTTGACCGGGATGGAATCGACAACGCTCCCGTCCAGCATCTTTTTCCCTTGATACGAGACGATCCTGCTTAAAGCGGGAATCGAACAGGAAGCGCGCAAATAAGGCAAATCCTCATCCATGTCATTAATCGGATAATATTCGGGCAAACCCGTCACGATATTGGTAACGACGACCTCGACCGTAATCGGGCTCTTATTGAAGGCGTGATAGTCAAACGGCACGATTTCTTTCGGAAGGACGTTAAATATAAAATCAAAACCGAAAATATTGCCGTGCCGCAAAAGGCTTCTAATACTGCAATATCTTTCATCATGCGCGTAATCAACATAAATCTCGATATTTCTTTTATGCTGCCATGACTTATATGAGACGGCGTTACAGGCGCCGGAGCTGACGCCGATTACGTTTAAGAACTTAATGCCTTTTTCCATAAAAAAGTCCAAAACGCCGGCCGTGTAGACACCGCGCATGCCGCCGCCTTCAAGAATTAATTGCACCTTCACAACTGCGCTCCTATTTTTCGATATCAAATTTTTCGTTAATGATAACGCGATATATTATCTCCTTATCTAGTTCCTTCATCGGGTATTGCGCCGCGTCATAGACATTAATTTCCTCGAATCCGTTCAAATCAATAACCGCCGGAATTTTCGCATAAAAACAATGATAGATTGCTTTGCGGTTTTTTATCGTTATTTTGCCTAATCTATTAATCTCGCCCGGGGAAATGTTAACCCGCGTTTCCTTGATAAGATCATCGATAACATCCTCCAGAAATCGCGATTTTTTCGCCCTGGAAACGACGCCGCCGTAAAAACCGCTTTTGTCTTTTTTCAAATAAAGCAAGTTGCCGTGCCGGTAAACTAGATAGACAAAATCCCGGTAATAGTGTTTGCTTTCGAGATTGCGGGCGGAAGCGAAAATATTTCCGTAACGGCTGATAAAATAATACAAGGCGTAAGATATTGCGAATACTAAAGCGAAGGCGAGAAACATTATATTGAAGAAGAGCCTGTCGCGGTTATCGTTACGGTAATCAACCAGAAGGGAAAGGCCGAAAACAATCGCGAACAATAACCCGACGGAAATATTTATCCAGGCTTTGCTTATAATCTTAAGCCTTTTAATCGCGTTGTTAAGGATGAAAAAAATCAACCCCATGCCAAGCGCGCTTTTTATTATCGGATAGATAATATCCATGCTCTTTCCTCTTATTTGTATATTTTTTCCACGCTGTCATTAATAATGATTTCTATCGTCATCAGATGCTGAATCGGTTTAGCGTAATAACGGTCGGGGGCGTAAAACGGTCTTGTTTTCGCAAGCGTCGCTTCGATGCCGTCGTTCACCGTTACGATAAAGTATACCCTGTTCAAAGTAATGTCGGGAATAAATACCTCCGTCGAAAATTCCCCGGTGACGTTTTGGAGCGTTTGCTTGGAGATAATGCTGCTGGTGGCGTCGATTACAACCGTAAGCGGGTCGCCGTCGGCGTCATAGACCTCGCCGCTAATCCTAAGCATCGTCCGCCCCGGCAAAACCAAAAGGGAAGTTTCAAGTTTTAAGTTTTTTATCTCCGGGCGGGAATTAACGGTATGCGGGCCAATCGCTACCTCCAAATAGTCTTGTTTATAGTAGCCGTCGGCGTATAATGTCCTGATATAATATCGGTATGATTTTTCCCGTTCCGCCGGGTATGCCATGTCGATAGTCTTGTCTCGGTTATACACGATATCAAACATCTTGGCGGTTCCCGGATTAAAAGGCGCCTCGCCTTCCACGCGATATACGGCGTAAGCATAGGCGTTATCGTTAGGCTTGAAGGTTAAAGTCGTAAAGTGGTTGTTTCTTTTGATTTCAACCTCCGGATGACTGTATTCCGTTACCTGTTTGATTTCCTTCATCGGCAAAAACACCGGCTCGCTCCAACGGTCTTTGAGATTATTGAGAGCGGCTTCCATATTGGAGTTCGTCGAACGTCTTAAGTTCGTGATATTGTACATAGCGAACCCGCTGACCGTCTCGAACGAATAACCCCAATCCATCTGGTCGCTCATATCGGGAATAGACCACCCGGAATTATAAGAATTGTACTGATAAGGAGCCAACCCGATATATAGTTTCACGTCCTTGTTTTTTACCTCGTTCGCCCACCAGGAAGTAATGTTCCGGTGATTTTGATCGTAGAAAGATCCATAGTTTTGGGGAAGGATATAATCTATCCATTCCTCGTTTACCCACTTCCTTGTGTCGGCGAACAAATCGACATGCGAGCTGTAGCTATAGCAAAGAATGCCCGTCATACCTCCCGGTTGCCCGTAAGGCGGGCTACATTCAGTATTCGAAGCGGCCCACACGCCGGCCGGGCTAATGCCGAACTCGACATTGCGGCCCAATTTATGGTTTAGATTTTCAAGCAAATCATGAATGCCTTTGATTAAAATATTCACCTGCTCGCGGCGCCAGTCATCTTTGGATAAAGTTCCGCCGCCCTGTCTGTACGCGTCGTAATCCGCGGCGTCCTCGCTGTGATCCACGCCGTTATAGAAGTAGTCGTCAAAATGAATGGCGTCGACGTCGTATTTGTGAACGACCTCGGATATCGTGTTGTAAATATGCTGGCGAACCTCATGCCGGGCAGGGTTTAACAGCAAGCGCGCCGTGCTGAGATTTTTATCATGAACGCCTCTCACCAATAGGTCAGGGTTTTGCTTAGCAAAGTTTTTATCGTCCAAAGTCGCAAGGTAGGCTTGTTTTTCCGTCTCGTAATCGCCGGTCTTCGGGACGACGTCAAGTGACGCGCGATAGGGATTCATCCAGGCGTGAAATTCCATGTTCCGCTTATGCGTCTCTTCGATCATCCACTCCAGCGGGTCCCATCCGGGGTCAAGCCCCTCGGTCCCGGTCAGGAAACGGCTCCACGGGTTTATCGCCGATTGATAAAAGGCGTCATTCAAGGGGCGAACTTGGAAGATAACGACATTGAGATTATAATCCTCAAACACCTGCAGAATCCTTAAAAATTCCTGCTTGTAAGCCTCGATGGCCGCCTCGGAGGTGCCGCTTTGCCGGCCGATATCGATATTGGTAACGGTTGCGATCCAGGCGCCGCGGAATTCAAAGAAACGTTCCGGTTCTTCCGCGCCCTTGACATCGCGTCCAGGCATAACGAAAATCAAAATCAAAACGGTCAAAAACATGATCATTATTTTTCGGCTAATGTTTATTACTCGAAACATTCAATTTCTTCTCCTCTCTCTTAATCCAATTGTTTGCGTTTCGATTATAATTATTATAACATATTGGGCGGGTTATCTCTAGATTTTCTTGATTTTTCCTAAGGCAAAATATATAATATAATTATGAAAACGACTCTAATCGGTATCGCCGGCGGCACCGCCAGCGGAAAAACAACTTTATCTCGGGAAATATTGAAAATTTCGGAAAAATACGGTTCTGTGACGGTAATCAAGATGGACGATTATTACCGCGATCTTTCCCATCTTTCCTTGGCGGAAAGACAAGCCGTAAACTATGATCATCCATCTTCTTACGACATTAAATTATTAATCGAGCATTTGAACCGCTTAAAATCAAAACGGGCGATTGAAAAACCGAATTACGACTTCTCGGAACATAACCGAAGCAAAGAAACGACTCTAATCCGCCCGGCCGACGTTGTGATTGTCGAGGGAATTATGCTTTTCGCGGTTCCCGAGTTACGGGAGTTGTTTGATATCAAACTCTATGTTCATACCCCCGACGATATCCGTTTCATCCGCCGCCTTGGCCGCGATATAAAAGACAGGGGAAGAACGGTCGAGACGGTAATTAGGCAATATCTCGAAACGGTCCGGCCGATGCATTTGCGGTTTGTCGAGCCGTCGATGCGATTTGCGGACTTGATTATCCCCGAAGGGGGAGAAAACAAAGTGGCGATCGATATCATCGCCGGAAAAATCGTGAATCTTTTAAACAGACAATAAAAACGCGCCGAATAAACGGCGCGGATTTTTTTTATTCAATCAAGCGATTATAAATTACTTTCCCGCCGCGGACGGTTAAGTAAACGTTTAAATCCTTATCGATTACGGCGAAGTCGGCATCCTTGCCGAATTTGATCGAACCTTTTTGCCCGTCGATTTTCAGAACGCGCGCCGGGTTGATCGTCGCCATGTCGACGGCCTCGGTCAAGAAAACGCCGGTAACGTCGATAAAGTTTTTGACGGCCTTGTTCATCGTGAGGTTGCTTCCGGCCAAAACGCCTGACGCTAACCTGGCTTCTCCCGCTTTCACATAAACATCCTGGCCGCCAAGTTGGTAAACGCCGTCCGATAAATGCTTGGACTCAATCGCGTCGGTTACCAACACGATTTTGTCTTTTCCTTTCATTTTATAAAGTATCCTGATCGCTTCCGGCGACACGTGAATCAAATCGGCGATCAACTCGCAATAAAGTTCGTCCGCCAATAGGCTCGCCCCCAAGACGCCGGCTTCCCGGTGATGCAGACCGCGCATCGCGTTATAAACATGGGTCACCGAGGTAACTCCGGCTTTCACCGCTTCGAAGACATCTGCGGCGGTGGCGTCGCTATGGCCGATGCTGGCGACGATTCCTTGTTTGACAAGGTATTCGGTAAATTCGCGCCCATTTTCTTCGTAGGCGAAAGTAACGTGGCGGATATTATTACCGCTCACTTCCTGAAAATATTTCATCGTCTCGATATCGTCGGCAAGAATATATTGCTCGTGTTGCGAGCCCTTGTATTTTTTGCTGATAAACGGTCCTTCCAGGTGAATCCCCAAAACGGCGGCGCCTTCGTCGTTATCTTGCTCGATATATATTCTTATGTTCTTAAGCGCGGCGGCGACGTTTTCTTTGGATTGCGTCATGGTCGTCGGCAAGAAACCGGTTACCCCTTCTTGAGCGATTGATTTGGCGATATTGCTTATATCGTCGTAAGTCGGATACATGGCGTCGGAATGATTGGCGCCGTGAATATGTTTGTCGATAAAACCGGGTATTACGATGTACTTATCGTCCAATTCCAGCAAACCGTCTGCGTCGGAATCAATCGGTGCGATTTTCTTATTCTCGACCTTAAAACCCGATTTAATAATCCCATCTCCTTCAAAATACACGTATGTGTTTTTAAACCCTTTGATCTCCATTCTTATTCCTCCTTACAACTATATTATACTACTTTTGGCAAATATTTGTTTGATTTTGCTTATGCAAGGGTCAAAACTGGCCGATTATATCGTTGAATGTTACAAAAATCATGAAGCCGATAAGCAATAGCATCGTGATCGTTATAAGCGCCGTCTCGATTTTTTGGTTAGGTTTTTTGCCGGTTATCGCCTCGTAGCCAAGGAAAACCAATCGGCCGCCGTCCAGGGCCGGAATCGGCAGTAAATTAAACAACCCGAGATTCACGCTTAAGAGTCCCATAAGCACCAGGACGCTCACTAATCCTTGTTTTACGACCGAGCCGATAATAACCGCGATTCCAACCGGCCCGGAAAAAGCTTTAACGGTGACGCTTTTATCCCTGAACAAAAGATAAAAAGAGTCGATTATCGCGGTGAAGGACTTAGCGGTCTGCTTACCGCTATAAACAAGGCTTTTTGCCAGGCTGAATTTGTATCCGGGACTCACGCCCATGCTGACGTCGACGACCGGTTCGCCGGCCGCGATTCTTTCCATAATCATTTTGCTGAGCGGTCGAACCTTAATTTCCTTCACTTCCCCGTCTCTAATAATCTCCAGGGTCACTCTTTCTTTCGGATCCTCGCCGGAAAAATCAGCTAACTCGCGATACATTTTCGCAAGTTCCAAATGATTTACTCCGTTAATCTTTGTTATGATATCGCCGATCTGAAGTTCCTTGATGTCGGCCATGCCCTTTGTATCCCGCTTATCCAACTGCGTTATTTTAATGCCCCACTCGTCGAATTTACCGATCGCGTAAATATTATACATCATGATATTCGGCTCGATAAGGACGGTGTTTTTGACCCCGTCGCGCAAATACGTTGCTTCGATTGTAGTTGCCAAGCCCGCCTCTGTGTATTGATCCATAAAGCCCGATATATCGGACCATTCCTGCGTTTCAACATATAACTCCCCGGCCCTAAGTTCGATAATAACGTCCCCGCTTCGCAAGCCGGCTGCATAAGCGGGCGTCGGATTGCTCTCGTCCATTCCCGCGAATGTGACTTTCGTTTCCGCGTAATTGGGAAAACCCTGAATCAACCCGGCGATGAAGAAAACTACTAAAGCCAGTAGAAAATTCATCAAGGGCCCGCCGAACATCACCATCGCCCTTTGCCTTTTGTTTTTAGAGCCGAGCGTCCTGTTATATGGCGCGATCTGCAGTTCCGTTTTCTTATAATATATTAAAGCCTGGGGATCGACCTTGTAACGGACCACTTGACCGTTTTCGTCGACATCCATATATAAATTCCCCGTTTCATCCTTGTCGTAGATATCATAACCGACAATCGAATACTCGGGATACTTAATTTCCTTATTATCAACGTCAAGATAAAAACCCTTGATAACGCCGTTTTCGATCCGCAGTTTCATGCGCGATATATTGGCGAAAGGATCGCCTTCGAATTCCTCCCCGGCTATGGCGCAAAAACCGCCGATCGGGAAGGCGCGCAAACTATAAACCGTTTCGCCCTTTTTCTTTTTAAGAAGCTGAGGGCCCATTCCAAAAGCATATTCGCGCACCAAAATCCCGGCGCGCTTTGCGAAAATATAGTGTCCGAACTCATGAACGGCGATAATGAGCCCTAGGATAAAAACAAAACCTAATATTGTATATAATACGGTCATTTAACCCACCTCTGGTTTAAAATTTTACTTTTCACTTCCCGGTCAACGCGCAAAACGGTATCAAGCGTCGGATTTTCAACATTGCGTTCGTCCGCGACCGCTTTCTCCACGATTGTTTCAATATCTAAAAACGCGATCCTACCGTTTAAAAACAACTCTACCGCCGCCTCGTTGGCCGCGTTGTAAACCGCCGGCATTATCCCGCCCGCTTTTCCGGCTTCATAAGCCAAATCCAAAAGCGGGTAACGGTTATAATCCATTTTGTAAAAATGCAGCTTATTGAGATCTTCAAGACGCAATTCGGGGTATTCGTTTTCGACGCGCTCGGGATAAAAGAGCGCGTACTGGATCGGGATCCGCATGTCGGGAAGAGAAAGTTGCGCGATTACGCTTCTGTCCCGAAATTCAACCAACGAATGAACGGCGCTTTCCGGATGAAGCAATGTCTCGATTCGATCGTATTCCACCCCGAAAAGGTGATGAGCCTCGATAATTTCCAAACCTTTATTAGCCATGGTGGCGCTGTCAACGGTAATTTTCGCGCCCATCCGCCAGTTGGGATGACGCAAGGCGTCCTCAACGCCGACATCCTTTAACTCCGCGCGCGTAAGCGAACGGAACGCTCCCCCCGAGGCCGTGAGAATAATTCTGGAGATCTCTTCCCGTTTCCCGCTTTTAAGGCATTGAAACACGCCGCTGTGCTCGCTGTCAATCGGCAGCAGCGTGACGCCCGCTTCCCTGACCATGGGCATGATAATCTCCCCCGCCACAACCAAAGTTTCCTTGTTGGCGAGGAGAATATTCCTGCGTTTTTTTATCGCTGCGACTGTGGGGCGCAGGCCTGCCGATCCGACGACGGCATTGACAAGATATCCGTCGTCCCCGCCATGGGTCGCGGCTTCGAGAAGACCTTCCTCGCCGAATCCAAATTTTACTCTGGGAAACTCGCCCTTGAGCGCGACCATGTCGGCATACTCGCCCACGGCCACATATTCCGGCTTAAACTCGGCGATAATCTCCCGGCCTAATTTCAAGTTTTTATTAAACGATATCGACTCTACCTTAAAGCCGGGCCGGCCTCTAATTATTTCCAACACCTGACGACCGATTGACCCGGTCGCGCCCAATAAATATATCTTTTTCATCATTTCGCCCAAATAATAAATAATTGTAATACCTGAACCATTATGTAAAAACATGCTCCCGAAAACAATAGACTGTCAAAACGGTCGAGGACCCCGCCATGGCCGGGGAATATTTTCCCGAAGTCTTTTATATCATATGTCCGCTTCATCTTGGAGGCGACCAAATCGCCGACCTGAACGGTAAAGGCCAAGATTAGCGAAAATACAAAGGCGATGGCGATCGCGATCAAGGTTTCCTTGGCGTCCCCGGGAATATAAATCCTAAATAAAAAAACACAAATCACGCCGGTGATGCTCCCGGCGATTAACCCGCCCAACGCGCCCTCGACGGTTTTTTTCGGGCTGATATCAGGGCATAGTTTTCTTTTGCCCCACTTGCTGCCAATGAGATAGGCGAAAGAATCGGTGGCGATTGTTATCGCGTAAAGGTAACCGAAACTCCTGCCTCCCTTTACGATTAAATCCACCCGGGCCGGCTCCATGGGCGTCAAATACCTGATGCTGATGACATAACCGAATATCAACCCTGTATAACACAGAGCGATAACGCAACTAGCGAAATCGTGCGCGGTGGAATTTTTCGTAAATATCACGATAATAATCGATATCACGACAAAAGCGATAAACACTACCGACACCAAAAAATGATAGATAAAGTTCTCGTATGTATCGCTCGCGATGTCTAAACCGCGTGTCGTGGAAAAGTAGACGACATAAGTCAGGATTCCCGAAAAGACGGGAATAATATATTTCAACCGCGACAGCGACGGTGACTTTTTCGCAAACATGCTCATCATCTCGTGCGCGGCAGTGACGCTTAAGAAAATTCCGACTAGCAAAAAACCAATCTCGGCAATCTTGTGATTAATAACGATAAGCGGGATAATAACGGCCAGTAACGCTGCTCCGGTTATAATTCGTGTTTTTAGTGATTTCATTTTATTCCTCCGTACCTGCGATCGCGATTGCTGTATTCCTTTAGCGCTTTAAGAAATTGGGTTTTGTTAAAGTCCGGCCAGAGAGTTTTTGTAAAATAGAGTTCGCTATATGAAAGCTTCCACAATAAAAAATTGCTGATGCGTTTCTGACCGCTTGTTCTGATCAACAAATCAACGTCCGGCATATCCTTGGTATATAGATACCGCTCAAATTTTTCCTCGTCGACTTCCGCGACGCCTTCGTCAATAACGCGGTTTACCGCCTGGATGATATCGGCTTTCCCGCCGTAATTTAAAGCGACAATAAAAATCATGCCATCGTTTTCGGCGGTTTCCTTTTCATATTTATCTATCGTCTTTTGCAAATCTTCCGGCAGGCGGCTCCGGTCGCCAATACAGGCAAAACGGATATTGTGCTTGTGAATATCTGTTTCGTTCGCGCGCATAAATTCAGCCGGCAACTTCATCAAATAATCCACTTCCTCCCGCGGTCGGGACCAGTTTTCGGTGCTGAAAGCAAAAACCGTCAAATACTTAATGCCGATCTTGCTGGCGAAAAGCACGACGTTTTTTAATGCCCGCGCCCCCTGGCGATGCCCGAAATTACGGGGAAGGCCGCGTTTTTTCGCCCAAGTACCGTTACCGTCCATAATAATCGCGACGTGCCTGGGCAAGGTTTTTATGCCTGCGTTAGCTAGTTTCATATCAAATCTCCGATATTATATTATACACTAATCATAGTCTTTTTTCTATAACAATATTTTATACGGAATAGACATTCATATTACATATGTATAAAAAGCGCGGGAAAATATACGGAATCGTTTCAAACCATAATAAAAAATCCGCATTTGCAAATGCGGATAAACGGTCTTCTAATAGTCTTGAACGTGAAGTTGGAAATACGCCTGCGGATGTTCGCATACGGGACAAACCTTTGGCGCGGTCCGGCCGGTATGGAGATGCCCGCAATTGTTGCAAATCCAAACAGTCTGTTCGTCTTCCCTTTCAAAAACTTGATTGTTCTCAACGTTTGCCAGCAAGACGCGATAACGTTCCTCGTGAGCTTTTTCAACTTTCGCAACGCCTTCGAATAGTTTCGCAATCCTATTGAAACCTTCCTCGCGAGCCACCTCGGCAAATTCCGCGTACATTTCCGCCCATTCATAATGCTCTCCCGCCGCGGCGTCGAGAAGGTTCTCGGCCGTCGAGGGTATCCCGTTATTAAGCAGTTTAAACCAAAGTTTCGCGTGTTCTTTTTCGTTTTCCGCGGTCTCTTGAAAGATGTTGGCGATTTGCACAAACCCTTCCTTTTTTGCCTGCGAGGCATAGAAAGTGTATTTCGTCCGCGCTTGCGCCTCGCCCGCGAAAGCCGTCATCAAATTTTTTTCCGTTTTTGTTCCTTTAATGTCCATGATTATCCTCCTGAATAATTTTGCTCCGTGTTTATATTTCCATTATCGCTTTTTCTTTATCTTTCACGATATCGTCAATTTTAGCCGTAAACTTGTCGGTCAATTTTTGAATATTCTCGCTTTCCTTCTTTAAATCATCTTCGGTGATTTGCGCTTCTTTTTCGTATTTCTTTATTTGTTCCATCAAATCGCGGCGTATGTTGCGAATCATGACTTTATAGTTTTCGCCTAAGGACCTTACTTCCTTAACCAAGTCTTTTCTTCTTTGCTCGGTAAGCGGCGGAAAATTAATCCGGATAACATTGCCGTCGTTTACGGGAACTAAATTCAGGTCAGCAAGTTGAATGGCCTTCTCAATATCCTTAAGGGCGGTGCGGTCATAAGGCTTGATCATCAAAGTTTGCGCTTCCGGGATGGAAATCGAGGAAATTTGATTAATCGGCGTGCTGACGCCGTAATAATCGATAGCCACGTTGTTCAAAATTGCCGGATTGGCGCGGCTTGTTCTGATCAAACTCAAATCTTTCTCTAAAACAGCGATAGTTTTATTCATTCGCTCTTCGCCTAAAGCAATAATGTCTTGGGGCATTTTTATTCTCCTTTCCTATTTTTGATATTTATTCGTGATTAACGTGCCGATGGAGAAATCATCGACGGCGCGCGCGATATTGCCTTTTACGTTCATATCGAAAACAAAAATATCAATATCGTTTTCCTTGCATAGGGTCGCCGCCGTTAGGTCCATGAC
>DGED01000004.1:23697-24510 GCA_002385755.1 Caryophanales bacterium UBA3935
GGCGCCGTTATTGCCGCGGGGATCGGAGTCATAAACGCCATCCACGCCGTTTTTCGCCATCAAAATCAAGCTTGCGCCCAATTCGGCGCTTCGCAAAGCCGCGGTGGTGTCAGTCGTAAAGAAAGGAATCCCGTTGCCGCCGCCAAAAATTACAATCCGGCCTTTGGATAGATGCGACAAGGCTTTCCTCCTGATATACGGCTCGGCCACGGCCGGGATATGCAGCGAAGTCATAGCCCTCGTTTCCAAGCCTAACTTTTCCAAAGCGTTTTGCAAGGCGAGCGCGTTAAGAATGGTCGCGAGCATTCCCATATAATCGGCGCTGGAACGATCCATGCCGGAATCATACACGTCCCTTCCCCGCCAAATATTACCGGCCCCGACAACGATGGAAAGCTCGATGTCGCCCAGATCATACAAAGCTTTGATCTCTTCGGCAATCTCGTTTACTTTGACGTGGGAAATTCCGATTTTTTGTTCGCCGGCCAATGCTTGGCCGCTAAGTTTCAATACGATTCTGCGTTTATTCACTAAGTCCTCCCGTTTTACAAAAAGGCACTCATACCAATAGTGCCTCTTCTATTTATATACGTAAGTCTAATTATCGGACGCGTTATCATCATTATTCTTTTCGACGCCCTCGCCAACTTCAAAACGCACGTACTTAAGGACGGCGCCGTTATTGGCTTTAAGATAGTCGCCGACTGTTTGATCGGGGTTTTTCACAAATTGCTGTTCGACAAGGCAAACGGTTTTAAAATACTTTTGGATTTTGCCTTCGACGATCCGGTCGACGATTTTTTCCGGTTTCCC
>DGED01000004.1:24642-24929 GCA_002385755.1 Caryophanales bacterium UBA3935
GTCGACGATTTTTTCCGGTTTCCCTTCGTTAAGGGTTTCTTTCCGCAATATTTCTCTTTCTTTGTCCAGGTCGTCGGGATTGATGGAATCGCGATTCAAATACAGGGGATTCATCGCGGCGACATGCATGCAAACGTCTTTGGCAACCAACTCGTCGCCGCCTTCAAGAACGTCAACGACTACGATTTTACCGTTCATATGATTATATGAACCAAATATTTGCTCGTCAGTTTTTTCAAGAACGCTCACGCGACGCAATACTATATTCTTGTCTCTTATACACATCT
>DGED01000026.1:0-1032 GCA_002385755.1 Caryophanales bacterium UBA3935
AGGGGAAGATGAAAGCGCCCTGTTTTTTGTTTCTCCCGCGTTGTTAAACGATTAAATCAAACGCGTCATCAAGTATAAATCGTTTTTTTTCGGGGCGGATTAAATCCCGAAAAGGTATTTTTTCTGCCAATTTAGAGCTTCGCGCTGTTTAAAATTTAATAACTTTGTTGGCGGCGGTTTTCGGGAGTAAGAACGCCGTCAACGGGAAAAAAGTTGGGGGAAGCGGCGCGGATATTCCGCCCAATTATTTTTTCGTTAAAAAATACGCTTTGATTCTTTAAATATAGGACCGTTTTTGGTGGAATTATTATGAAAGTTATGAAATTCCGCCACAAAATCAATTTTTTATGTTATAATAGTAGTTCTCTAATAAAGGTGATAGATGGTGTTAACCATGGCGAAAAGGAATTTAGCGTTAGTTGTCGTTTTCGGCGCTGGCTGTTCGGACAGCGTTATTGTCATCGGCTTTATTTTTTTCGTTGCTTTATCGATATTGCTGGGAGTCGTCGCTTTTTTGTTTTACCGGAGACTTCAGGCGTATCATATAAGCAACGATCGCCTTTCCGACCACTGTTCCCTGCTGCGGGCTTTTATTGATGCCGGAAACAATTTGATCTATCTTAAAGATGAGAAACTACGGTATTTATTCGTAAACAAGGCGTTTTTGCGTTTTTATGATATCAAAGAAGAAAACGCGATTATCGGGAAAGATGATTTCTCTATCAGTAAAAAACAATTCGCGCGCCTGAAAAGAGACAATGATCGCGCGGTCTTGAACGAAAAGCGCCTGATAACAGACGAGATCCGCTGGCAAGACCATATCTATCAGACGATTAAGTTTCCGGTGAAACTTGTTAACGGCGCCTACGGCGTCGGAGCGCTTGTTAGGGATATAACCGAGGAATATAACAGCCGCCGGATCATTAGCAAATCCGCGGAGTGTAACGAGATTCTCTATGATATTTTCAGCAATATCGATATCCCCGCGGAAAAAGAAGAAGGATATATCCTGACCGCTAAGGAATACGATTA
>DGED01000026.1:1322-1793 GCA_002385755.1 Caryophanales bacterium UBA3935
TATCGCCCGCATGCTCGCCGTGCCTTTTGTCCGCGGCGGAGATATGAAATTCGTTGTGGCGCTCTTCAACAAGCCTTACGATTACGACGATATCGACGTTGACCAGCTTTCGATACTGTTGCGGGGGTTGTGGAATAATTTAATGTATAAAAGAAGCACCGACGAGCTCAAGAACGCCTTAAAACAGATTACGAGCAGCGAGGCTCGGCTGCAGCTCATCCTTGACTCGACCGTCGAGGCAATTTGCGGGATCGATATTGACGGAAACTGCGTTTTCTGCAACAACAGCGCTCTTAAGATGTTGGGGTATAGCGCGCATTCCGAGCTTATCGGCAGGAAAATTCACGATATTATCCATCATAGCCGTCCCGATGGCACGAGAATAACACCCGATCGCTGCAAAATCTATAAGTCCATCCGCAAAGGCGCGGTTGCCCGCAGCGAAAACGAGTATTTCTTCCGGAAAGACGG
>DGED01000026.1:1999-3081 GCA_002385755.1 Caryophanales bacterium UBA3935
GAGGAAGAAATTATCTATCTCAGCTATCACGATCCCTTAACCGGGCTTTATAACCGCCGGTTTTTCGAGCAGGAATTAAAACGCCTTGACGTTAAAAGAAACCTGCCTCTCTCAATCATCTTGGGCGATGTGAACGGCCTTAAACTCACCAACGACGTTTTCGGGCACGCGGCCGGCGACGAGATATTGAAAGAAGCGGCGAATATTTTCCGCTCGGCCTGCCGCGCCGACGATATCGTCGCTCGCTGGGGCGGGGATGAGTTTATCGTTATTCTCCCCCAGACCCCGAACTCCGCCGCGATGAAAATCGCCGACCGAATCCGTTCCGCGTACGATAAAATTGTTCATAAGTTATTAAAATACACGATATCTTTGGGCTGCGCGACGAAGGTGTCGGAAGACGAGAAAATTGATTGGGTCTTGAATCGCGCCGACGAGCTCATGTATCTAGACAAAACGTCAAACGCGAAAAGCACGGATTATGAGAATATCAAATATATTTATGAGAAACTGCATTTGGAAAACCCGCGCAATAAGGAACACGCGGATAATGTTGTGCGCTTTTCTCTTAAAATCGGCGAAGCCCTCGGTTTCTCCGAAGCCGAGTTGAGCTTATTGCGCGACGCGGCTTATTATCACGACATCGGCAAAATCGCCCTGAAAAACATTGAAAGCAAAAACGGCCCCGATTACCGGAAGCATCCAACCGTCGGTTTCCGGATCCTAAGCATCTCGGAAAAAACGATGGAAATAGCGAAATATGTCCTCAATCATCACGAGCGTTGGGATGGGACCGGCTATCCCAAGGGATTACAGGGAGAAGCGATTCCCCTGCTTTCCAGAATAGTGGCGGTCGCCGAGCATTACGACAACCTCAGGCGCAACAAGGAGCATATGCTTCCGCGGGATGAGGCTTTGGAATTATTGGCGGAAAAAGCGGGCACGTTCTTTGATCCCGAGATTGTGGAAGCGTTTATTGAGATAATGCATAAAGAAGAAATAGACTCATAGAATATTTACGGTGGTGCCCATGATTGCGTTTTGTTTGAACGCATGGGTTTGGGTTAAATGCGGCTTATATG
>DGED01000026.1:3235-5976 GCA_002385755.1 Caryophanales bacterium UBA3935
CGACAGCCACCTCTTTTTTATTAAAAAGTATTTTTTATAAAATATTGCCAAGACATTCCGTTTAAGTTAAGAAAAATATTGACATTTAGAAATAATATTGATAACATTTGATTGACAAAAAAAGACAATCAGGTGATTAATTTGAAATTTTATGTCGGAATAACGGACTATAACTGGTTTATCACTTTGAAAGAAGCTAAATATGAAGAAGTTAATTTTTGGAGGCCCGGTGGTAAAGCAAGCTTTAAAGCATTAGACGAAGGCGGAATGTTTTTGTTTAAACTGCATAGTCCGCATGATTTCATCGTCGGCGGCGGATTTTTCTTGAAGTTTTCAACATTGCCGGTTTCATTGGCATGGGAAGCTTTTGGACCTGCTAACGGAGTAAAAAGCTTTTATGAATTAAAGAACAGCATATGGAAATATAAGAAAACAAGCCCTTCTATTGATTCGGATCCTCAAATTGGCTGTATTATATTAACTAATTGTTTTTATTTCGAAGAAGAAGATTGGATTGAAGTTCCGGGAGATTGGAGCAGAAACATCGTTCAAGGAAAAACGTATGATTCATCAGAGTATCACGGGGCTATATTATATAATAAAATACAAAAAAGAATACTTTCGCGGGACTTTGTAAAAGAGCCTCATGGCGACAGGTATGGCAAAGGCGTTTTAATTAAACCTCGGCTCGGACAAGGCTCTTTTAAGGTAGTCGTCACTGATGCTTATCATAGAAGATGCGCGATTACAGGCGAAAAAACATTACCAGCGCTTGAGGCGGCCCATATCAAGCCTTATAGTCAAAATGGTCCGCACGATATAAAAAATGGAATTTTGCTTAGGAGAGATTATCACACGTTATTTGATCGCGGGTATATAACTATAGATAAGGATTTTCATATTTTAGTTAGTCATAGGATTCATGACGATTATGGCAACGGTAAAGAATATTATTCTCGTCATGGAAGCAAATTGGCTGTATTGCCGAATCGTAAAGAACAACTTCCTGATTCAAGTTTTTTAGAGTGGCATAATAAAAAAGTGTATTTAGGATAGAACTCGATGGATTAAGAAATCAAAAATTAAATCTACAAAAAACATACGAATTTGAGGTAAAAAAAGCATCTAAATATAGTATTTGCGATGCTTTTTTTATTCTATAATTTCTCAATTTTCAAAAATTTATCTAACCAGTAGTTTTGATTAGGTTTTATTCAGATAGTCATTCTTCTTTCTTTCCTTATAAAAAAAGAATGATTGATGTTTATGACTATTTTTCTGAATGTTTTCTACGGCTACATGTTTTTATGCATAATGCACCGTTCCAAAATTCCATTATTGGTGTTGATACATATTATTTAGACTTAACATTTTTCTAAAAAAATTACTTATATAGTATATTTTTCCACAACAGATTTGATTTTTCACCATAAAACTGTTACAATTAAGAAAACAGTTAAAAATTATATTTTTTGCCTTCGTTAAAACGATTTCATTGGTTAATACCATAAAAATCGTAAAGACTTTAATAGGATTTTCTAGAATAAATCCTGTCGAAAAAGGGGGTTTCGGTTTTGTCGACATCAAAGGAGAGAATTTATGGTATCCCGCTTATGAAATAAAAGGAGAAGGTATATTTCTGGAATTGGATGAAAATGCTATAAATAACTGGATTCATAACAATCCGGAAATTAAAAAAAGAGTTGACATAATGAAATCTAATAGTGAAAAATCATTATTAGGAAGAACAAAGTCATCAATATTAACGCCAAAATTTGTGTTACTGCATACTTTGTCTCATTTATTAATAAAACAATTGAGTTTTGAATGCGGTTATAGTATTGCAAGTTTAAGCGAGCGTCTTTATTGGTCGAAAGAAACAGACAAAAATCAAATGGCCGGAATCTTTATATACACAACAAGCGGTGATTCAGAAGGAAGTTTGGGTGGGTTGGTTCGTCAGGGCCGGACTGACATCTTTCCCCAAATATTTAATAATGCCATACTTTCCGCAAAAACCTGTTCAAATGATCCCATATGTATATTAAGCCGCGGGCAAGGCAGGGATTCATTGAATTTGGCATCCTGCTATGCCTGTTCGTTATTACCCGAAACTTGTTGCGAAATGAGCAACTCTTTCCTTGATCGGGCGCTTGTTGTTGGGACATACAAAGCTGATAATATAGGGTTTTATTCTGAAATTGCAAAACGTCATTTTAAAAATACGGCATTACTTTGATTTCATTTCAGATATTTGAAGCTGCTGACTGTAGGTTTAAGTTCATACAAAATCTTCTTCAACAATAAAACTGTCGGTGTAAGATGGGGTTATAATAGAACATATTTCAGTTAAATGATGCAATCGAATAAGACCCTGAACTTATTTCATATTTCTATTGTATTGTAACAATTAATATGTTATAATGGACGAGTAATAAGGTTTAGATTTAAGGCTATATTTACCCTTAACTGGTACATATGGTGTAAATTTACCTTTATTATAGTATTTATAAGGAGGTACTAGTTTTGTATAAGGGTACTGTCAAATGGTTTAATGCCACTAAGGGTTTTGGGTTCATTAAAACTGAAGACGGCAAAGATGTATTCGTACACTTTTCCGCAATCCAGTCTGATGGTTACAAGACTCTTGTCGAAGGGCAAAACGTGACTTTTGATATCACTAACGGTGATCGTGGACCTCAGGCAATAAATGTCGTTGTCGAGCAGTAAAGGGAATTTGA
>DGED01000016.1:0-1451 GCA_002385755.1 Caryophanales bacterium UBA3935
TCGGAAAAACATGGTGGAGCAACACCTATAAATACATCGGCAACCGCGGCGGAAACAACAACAGTATTGGAATCGAATCCTGCGTTAACCAGGGATCCGACGTCTTCCTCACCTGGCAATTGCTTGCGAAGCTAGTGGCGAAACTGATGGAAGAAAACGGACTTTACTTTGAGCACGTTGTCCAGCATCATTATTTCAGCGGTAAAGATTGTCCGATGACGATGCGGAACTCGAACAATTTCGAGCGTTTCATGAAATTGGTTGAAGCCGAGTATTTCATCAGAACGATGTTCAATGATTACACGATCAGGTTTATCTCCAACAATCCCGATTACATCGACAACCGGGGAAGAATCATTGACTTGCCGGTAACGCCTACGCGGGCAAGCTACACCGTGGAGGTCACCAATACGAAGACAAATAAAACCGAGTTCAAGTTATTCTACGTTAACTTGCCGGCAAAATCTCAATAATCATACGATAACATAAAGCGCGAGTTTTATTGCTCGCGCTTTTTTTATCTCGAAAAAAAAAAAGACCGCTGAGTTTACTCAACGGCCTTGATTGCCAAAAGTGCATTAACTACCTGAATGTTGCTTTAATCTTATCAACTTGCTTCATTCCTTCTTGTTTCATCCGCCACATGGCGTTTTGTATTTCCTTTTTGTTTTGTAAATAAAGAATGACCGCACCAGAACATAACGCGCCAATCATCATATATGATAAAGCTCTATTCATAGTTCCACCTCATTTCGATTAAAGCTGCACTTTTGTGCAAGTTTATTATTTCTCCAAATCCAAAAAATCATAAGGCGAAAGATTTACCATTTCAGAATCGTCAAAATCATCGGTCATGACAAACTCATCCTCGGCGTTTATCCGTTCCACGAGTTTGGTTTTCCGTTTCGGCTCGATCCTCTTGACGCCGTAATACAAAGATTGAATATTGCCGAGCATAAGCAAATATTTTTTTGCTCTCGTGATGCTCGTGTATATCAACTTCCGTTTCAACATTATATAATGCTGATTGGAAAACAAAACGATAACGAGATCAAATTCGCTTCCCTGGGCTTTATGAATCGAAATGGCGTAAGCGTGCGCCAAATCCTCCAACTCGTCAAGCGAATAATCGACTTTGCCGACGTCAAAAAGCACCGTTACTCCCGCGTATTTGTCGTCTTCCTTTTTCAGCCCGACAACCCGGCCAACATCGCCGTTCATAACGTTTTTCTCGCTGCGGTTAACGAGTTGTATAACTTTGTCATTGACGCGGAAGACGCGGTTATAATGCTTTATCTCGCCCTCGCGCGCCGGGTTAAACCTTTCTTGCATCGCGGCGTTAATCGCGTTTATTCCCAGCGGCCCTTTATACATTGGGACAAGAATTTGAATGTCGCGGACCAAATCCATTCCCCGGGAGATCGCTTTTTCAACAATCCCGCACGCCGTTT
>DGED01000016.1:1637-16309 GCA_002385755.1 Caryophanales bacterium UBA3935
ACGTCGCCCGGCGATACCGAGGGCAACTGGTCGGCATCGCCTACGAGAATAACGCGGGCGTCGTTTTCCAAGGCGGAAAACAACCGGGAAGCAAGCGTCACGTCAACCATCGAAAACTCATCAACAATCGCGATTTTCGCATCGACAGGATTATTAGGACCGTGACGATAGAAAGAGCCGCCCTCGTAGCCTAAATATTTATGAATGGTAACCGCGCCATGACCGGTGAGATCCCTTAGCCTTTTCGCCGCTTTCCCGGTCGGAGCCAACAGGGCGATTTTCCCCTTGATATCCGCTTCAGGAAGCAAGAGTTCAAAACTGTCGATAATCGCTTTTATAATCGTCGATTTGCCCGTTCCCGGTCCGCCGGTAATGATCACAAAAGATTCCGCGAGCGCCGTCGTTATCGCTTCTTTCTGTTTTTCCGTATACTTGATATTATTCTTTTTCATGACTTCGTTTAAAGTCATGATAATATCGTTATTATTATAATCGTTTTTCGTCTCGCGATTAAAAAATTGCCTCACTTTTTCTGCCAGGATCGTCTCCGCGCGATATAAAGTTATTTCGTAAACGTCGCCGCTTTTTTCGTCATAATGGATTTTTTTTGTTTCGGCCAAAAATCGAAGAATCCGCTTGAGATCGTCAAAAGTATATGATTGACGTAAGTCCGCGGATATTTTCTGATAAAGCTCTTTGTCGTTTATATACACGTCGCCGCTGGCAAAAAAATGAGAATTGATTACATACCTAATCAAAGCGCGGATGCGAATCTCGTTGTCGGCGGATATTCCCATCGCCATCGCGATTTTGTCGGCGCGCTTGAAACCGAATCCTTCCGCCAAATCGATTAACGAATACGGGTTTTCCCTAATCCTCTCCGCCGCATCAAACCCGAGCTTTTTGATTAAGTTTAAACTGGCGCGCATCGTAAGGCCAAAATTCAATAAATCAACCAGCGCCCGGCGATTGCTCTCGTGCCTCACGATATTTTCATAAACCGTCGCCTTTTGTTTTGCGTTCATACCGGGCACTTTGTCCAAAACGGAACGGTCTTTCTCAATCAAATTAAGACATTCGGGACCCAGGGTTTGATAGATTTTAGTCGCCGTGACTTTGCCGATGCCGGGAAAAAGATCGCTTGATAAAAAGGCGATGACGCCGCCTAAAGTACGCTCGGTAAGCCGCTCGAATTTATCCGCCTTGAATTGCAGACCGTAGCGATTCGTGATGAATTCGCCGGTAAAAACGAATTCCTCCCCAAGAATCGGTTTCCGGTCGACGTAACACAACACCGTCAGCGTTCTCGAAAGCAGCTTATCGCGCAAATGCGCCATTTTAATATCCTGGGTGTTAATGTTTAAAGAAATAATGGCGTAATAATTTTCTTCGTTATAATAAATGACGTTATTGACCGTTCCCGTGATTTTTGTTTCCATACTGCCCCCGCTCTTAATATTGTCGCCGCTCGTCGTTCATGTAGACTTCTTCAATCGTGCCTCCCCCCAACACTTCGTCTCCTAAATAAAACACGGCCGCTTGTCCCGGAGTGACCGACTTGGCTTTTCCGGGGTAGAACACTTCCAGTTTATTGTTTTCGATTTTTCGCGCCGTCGCTTCTATATCCTTGCTGCGATAGCGAAACTTAACCGTGCAACATATTTCCGAAAATTCCGGGCCGAGCCAGTTGACATCATCGATTATCGCCCGGTTCGAATACAAATACTCATGATTGGAACCGCGGCCGACAATAAGCGCGTTTCGAGCCGCGTCCTTCCCCAAAACATACCACGGTTCGCCGGCGCCGCCCAACCCTAAACCGTGACGCTGGCCGATCGTATAATACATTGTTCCCTCGTGACGTCCGACTTTCGCGCCGTCAAGCGTTTCGATATCGCCGGGTTGCGCCGGCAGATAATTTTTCAAAAACTCCCGAAATTTTCTTTCGCCTATAAAACAGACGCCGGTAGAATCCTTCTTTGTCGCGACCGATTCAAGATTGTGTTCGGCCGCGATCGCCCGAACCTCATATTTATGCAATCCGCCAATCGGAAACAAAGTTTTTCTCAACTGTTCCTTGGTTAACTGACAGAGAAAATAACTTTGATCCTTGTTCGCGTCAACGCCCCTCAGAAGTTTTACCTCGGGATGATGCGCGACGCGGGCGTAATGCCCCATGGCGATATAATCCGCTCCCATGTTTTCAGCCGCTTCTAAAAAAGACTTGAATTTGATTTCGCTGTTGCAGACGATGTCGGGATTGGGGGTGCGGTTTCTTTTGTATTCCTCTAAAAAATGAACGAATACTTTCGACCAGTACTCCTCAACAAAATCAATCCTGCGCAGTTTGATGTTCAGTTTCTCGGCGACTTTCATGGCGTCGATGTAATCGGCTTCCTGCGGGCATACTTCGTCATAAATATGCGGGTTGCCGAGAATGTCCCTGTTAAGCGAGGAATCCCAATTGCGCATAAAAACGCCTTCAACTTCATAACCCTGTCGCAGGAGAAGAATGGCCGCGACCGCGCTGTCGACTCCTCCCGACAAACCCAAAATAACTTTCTTTTTTTTATTCATATTTATCACCCATTATTCGGTTCTCAGCTCAAAAATAATATCCCGCAAAACCATCGCTTGTTCAAAATCGAGTTTTTTCGCTGCTTCTTTCATTTGTTTCTCAAGACTTGCGATTAACTGTTTTCTCTCAAGAGAACTCATCTTCCCTATGTTATCCAAATCAACCGACTGTTTTTCTTCCTCTACTTCTTTGGTAATTATTAAACTATCGGTAATATGCTTATAAACTGTCTTGGGTATTATTTTGTTTTCCTGATTATATTTTTCCTGGATTGAGCGGCGGCGATAAGTCTCGACAATCGCCCTTTCCATCGAGCCGGTTACACTATCCGCATACATGATAACTTTCCCGTTAACGTTTCGCGCCGCCCGGCCGATAATTTGGATTAACGATGTTTCGCTGCGCAAAAACCCTTCTTTATCGGCGTCAAGAATCGCGATTAACGAAACTTCGGGTATATCGAGCCCCTCGCGCAGCAAATTAATACCCACCAGGACGTCATATTTGCCTTGCCTTAGGTTTCTTATTATCTCCATTCTTTCCAACGATTTAATTTCCGAATGCAAATACGCGACCTTTATTTCCAGCTCTTCAAGGTACTTTGTTAAGTCCTCGCTCATTTTGATCGTCAGCGTAAGAACCATGACCCGTTCGTTAGCTTTTACCCGCTGGTGGATTTCCCTGATTAAATCGTCGATTTGCCCTTCGGTCGGGCGAACTTCGATTTGCGGGTCAAGAAGCCCCGTCGGCCTGATTATTTGCTCGACGATCACACCGCTGCGCGAGCGCTCGTACTCGCCCGGCGTGGCGCTGACATAGATTATTTTATCGAGTTTTTGATAGAATTCATCAAATGTTAAGGGCCGGTTGTCCAGCGCCGAAGGCAGGCGAAACCCGTATTCGACCAAGGCCATCTTCCGAGCGCGGTCGCCGTTGTACATTCCTCTAACTTGGGGCAGGGTAACGTGTGATTCATCGATAATAATCAGAAAATCATCTCCGAAAAAATCAAGCAACGTATACGGAGTTTCCCCCTCGGCCCGCAAACTGATATGGCGGGAATAATTCTCGATTCCCGGACAAAAACCAATCTCCTCAAGCATCTCGATATCGTATTCGGTGCGTTGTTTTATTCTTTGCGCTTCGAGCAGTTTGTTTTCGCTTTCAAAATATTTGACTCGATCTTCAAGTTCAAGTTTAATTCGCCTAATCGCTTCCTTCATTTTATCTTCGTCAACGGCGAATAGCGTGGCGGGGAAAACATTAAGAATCGTTTTTTCGTATAAGGTCTTGCCGGTTACGGTATCGTATTCCTTAATTTTTTCAATTTCGTCGTCAAAGAATTCAATACGGTAAGCGCGTTCTTGAACGTTGGCGGGAATAATATCCAAATATTCGCCTTTTACTCGGAATGAACCTCTTTTAAAATCATATTCACTGCGCTCGTATTGCATTTTGATAAGTTTTTCAAGCAATTCGCCCCGATCCACGATATCGCCGACCCGCAGGGTGAGCATTTTTTCTTTATAATCTTCCGGGGCGCCGATTCCGTAAATACAGGACACGCTGGCAACGACGATAACATCGTCGCGCTCCATCAGAGAGCTGACGGCGCTGTGACGCATCTGATCGATGTCGTCGTTAATACTCGCGTCCTTTTCAATATATAAATCCCTTTTGACTACATATGCCTCCGGTTGATAGTAGTCATAATAAGAAATAAAATATTCCACGCGATTTTGCGGAAAAAAACTCTTAAGTTCGCTGTAAAGCTGCCCGGCCAACGTCTTGTTATGAGCCAAGACAAGCGTTTTTTTGCCGGTTTCTTTGATAACGTTCGCGATCGTGAAAGTCTTGCCGGTACCGGTCGCTCCTAATAAAATTTGCTCTTTAACCCCGTTATTCAGATTGTCAATCAGTTGCTTTATCGCCCGGGGCTGGTCGCCCATCGGCGCGAAATTGCTACGCAGCTCAAAATTACTCATATACTATCGTCGCGGAAAATATCTCGCTTTTCCCGCTGAAATCTCCTTTCGGTATTTGAATTTTCTATATTTATATTATAACCGTTTCGCTTGTTATTTGCAATCGCGATATAAACTCGGTAAAAAAAATCTCCGGTAACCGGAGACTTTTTTATTTGTATTTTAACGCTTTTTCCACGCGGGCGATTTGAATATCCAAATATCTCAGATAATCGGCCGCTTGGAAATCGTCGGTGCGGATATCGTATTGAAGCTCGCTCAAGACGGAATAAGTAATCTTCGCGACATTATTGCTTCCGGAAAGCTCGGTCCGAATCGGTTGGAAATATGTCGTGATCGCGTTTTTAATTTCCGTCGTCAAACTCTTGTCGTTTTCGTTTTCCAGGTAAGTTTTAATCTTTTCCAGGGTTGGCAATACTTTTTCCTCATCGCCGTCTTTCCACTTCGGTATCTCGAAAGACTTCGTGTTTACATAAACATGATAACCGCGCGACGTGACGAGGTATTGATACCCGTCTTCGCTGTCTTTGCCATACAAATACGGCGTCTCCGAATCGGGGTCCGCTAACCATATGGCGCGAACGACAGCGTCAAACTCGTCCCCGTACAGGCCGTTTTTAAACGTACCCAAGTCCTGGAACCGAATGACGAGACCCGCCGTCTTGAATTTTGACAATTCAACGCCCTTATAAACATAACTCAACCCTTCGAAAACCGGCTGGTCCTCGGTTGTTTGCGGGCGGCCGGGTAGGAAACGCGGCGCCTTTTTATAGGCGTCAACAAGGTCTTTCATTTTTTTCTCATAGGAACCCGGTTCTTCTTCCAAATAATCAATTATTTGCCCGTATAATTCTTCCGCGAGTTCTCTTTGCTTGTCCGACCATTTTTCCGGATTCAAGGAGGTTTCGGACCGGTCCTGAATAGAAATTAATAACTGGATCCCGGAGACGTTATAAAACTTGTCGACTTGTTTATTCATTTGGTCCAAGTAGAATTGCCACAATTCGTCGTCTTCGTTGATCTCGCTGACATCGCCGACGGATGAGGAGTAATCCTTTTTAATATCTTGGAACAAGTAATAGAGCCGCAATTCCTCATCGTTATTTACCGAATAAAAGTCGCGCAAGAAATTTTTCCAACCGTATTTCTTCGGGTAACCGTGATCGGCATACATATTGTCATTGAAAGATTTTTTCTCGTCGGCGACATCGTCGACTATTACCGACCATTTTTCTTCGTCCAACGCCTTCTTGGCATTGACGTCATAGATCTTATTAAGATTTTTGTTATAAATGTAGCGCAGGTATTCCAATTCGGACGCGGCGACGCTTATGCCGTAATTATAATTCATCCGGGCGAACAAATCGTCAGCCGAGATTTCGTATCCGTCAAGTTCCGCGACCAGTTTGCCGTGGCCCTTTTTGGCTTGTTTGTAATCGATAAAAGACTTTACCTGCGCCTCATATTTGGCGTCAAGTTCCCTGTCATAGATGATAAAACCTTTTTCCATGCGCAGCTCGGCAAATGTCGAGGAAACATAAGTGTTGGTCAATTCCGACTCTATTAATTTTTCTTTTATCTCAGCTTTTACCTCTTCCAATTCCGGCTGTTCTTCGCCGATCTTTAAAACGAAGACATGACGGCTTCCGCTCTTATAGGCCAACGCCTGTTTGGTATACCAGAAATCGCCCTCCGGGTATGAGGACATCTGTTTGTCCATCATATCGCGAATTTCAATCTGGTAAGCGGTAATTTCTTTATGGGTATAATGAAGAATATCGATTTTGTCGAGATCAAATACAATCTGCCCGTCAACAAGGTTATACTCGATTCCTTGCCTTAACGTCAATGTCTGGTTCGGGTATTCCTCGACAAAACGGGAATTGTTCATGTTATATAAATCAATGAACGCTTTTACGATTTCTTGTTCCGTTAGCGGCGTCGAATCGCTTATCCGACTCCATTCGCCCGCCTGGGAGATTTTAATGTCATGTTGTTTTAAAGCGTCTTGATATTGTTTTATTGATTCAAAATCGATGATAATCGCGTAATAGTTCTTTTGATAATTATTCTTATAATATGTTTCGTAATCGTTTTCGGAAAAGTCTTCCTCTTCGTATTTCGCTTCTAATTTTTCCCGGGAGTATTTTTCCTTTGCGGCGATTAACCGGTAATAATCCAAAACATCCTGCTCGGATATGAGCCCGTAATTGATAAAAAGATCCTCCAAATATTCGGTCCTTTTGTCCGCGATCTCATCCTCGGTCAAATCGTCAGTGCCATCGGGGAAAATATCGTTCATTAGTTTTTCCTCGGCGACAGACTCGGTTATCGAGTCCCAATAACTGACTCCGTCTTTTTTCATGTTTTTCATTAAATACTCGTCGGCCAAATCAAGCAATATATTAATCCCGACTTGTTTTTTTAGTTTATCATACATCCGCTGGTTATATACCATGTAAGTAAATTCCCCGTCGACGGCTTCCAAATATACGGCATCGGGATCGGAGATGGTCGGCATCTTTCTTCCGCCGGCACAACCGGATATAACAAATAAACTAATGAAAATCAACATTGACAACAGTATTTTCTTCATTTGTCTTAACTCCTTTAATCATGATTTTATATCTGATATAGTTTCAACGCCCGGAATTGTTCGGCTAAAGCAATCTCGCCGCCATATACTTTTTTAATCTCCGGAATTATTTGCGTTTCTAGAATTTCCGCGCTGTTGCATTCAAGACTGATATGAGCTAATATCACTATTTTATGCCTGTCGTTAAGAACGGCTTGTAAAATTTGTTGGCATATCTGATTGGACATATGGCCGTTCGGCGACAAAATTCTTTCTTTCAGGACCCAAGGCCTATCGCTTTCAAGAAGCATTTCAATATCATGATTGCATTCGAAAATCAACGCGTCCACGTTCTTTATAAGTTCGATATATTTTAGCGGGAAAAAACCGGTGTCGGTAACATAAGCTAGTCTTTTCCCCTCGCTTATAAACACATAACCAAAATTATTCGCGCTGTCATGCGAGAGTTGAAGCGTCAACACATCCAAATCACCGATCTTGTAACGCGTGTCGGCTTCTAAAAATTTCACCTTTACCCGCGGCAGGCTTCCCCTGACCCGATAATCCAAGTGTTCGAACGACCGCTTGTTGATATAAAGATCGGCTTTTGTTCTCTTCAATACCGTCGGCAGGAAGCTGACGTGATCATAATGCTCATGCGTAATAATGACCGCGGATATTTCCGATAAGTTAATATTTTGTTCTTCGACCCTTTTTTGCGCGGATGGAAAGGAGATGCCGGCGTCAAGCAACACTTTTGTTTTATTTGTCTCGATATAAGTCATGTTTCCCCTTGAGCCGCTTCCGATAACACAAAACTTCATACTGCCTCGAAAAATTCTCCTTTCACTATTATATAAATTTTACCGGTGTTTTTCAAGTAATTTTAATAATTCCATGAGAAGAAAAACCTTGAGTTTCCCCAAGGTTTTCTACTTCTCATTAGTGCCGAAGTATTTCAATTTGGAGTCGACGCTTTTTATTCTAAACTCCAGAAACTTCACAAACTCTTCTTTGGTATAGTGCGTATTAACCAAGTTAATGCCGGAATCCTCCGCTTTCATTTGTTCGTAAAGCGTGCGCGACGTGTTGTCGTTACCGGTGAGTTCGGTTTTCAGGGGATTGAAGTAAGAAGTTATCGCGTTTTTCATTTCGGCGGTAAATTCAATTTCGGTCTCATCGCCGTTCTCATCCAAGAGATATTTGCTGCTGCTGTCTTCCAAATACGTTTTTATCATCTGCAGCGTCGGGATAACATACCCGTTTTCTTCGTCCCATTTCGGGATGTCGATGGTGCTGGTGTTAACGTAGCAATGATAGCCGAACTCGGTAACTAAATAAGTCCATTCCCCCTCTTCGTTGGGCGCGGAGCCGTAAGGTATGTGGGTCTGAGAAGAGGGATTGGCTTCCCAAATCGACCGGACGGCGTCTTCAAACGGCTTTACCATCTTGCCATTGGTGAACTCGCCCAAACTTTCGAATTTTACGGACAAGCCGGCGGTTTTATATTTCGCTACCTCGATTGTATCTTTAAAAATATATTCCAATTCATCAACCGGGGGTTGTTTCTCGACTGTTTGTTCGAGTTTAGCCAAAAATCTTAACGAGTTCTTGAAGGCGTCGGCTATTTGTTCGAATTTTTCCTGCGAGGTGCCGGTTTGCTCGATATAGTATGCCCAAACCTGCTGGTATAACTCCTTGGCGTATTCCTTTTGCAAATCGGTCCATTCGTCGGGATGAACGGGATTCCCGTCCTCGTCCTCCACTTTTATCAGCAAGTGGATGCCGGTAACCTTGAAGTAATCGTCGGCCATCTCCTGCATTTTGGCCTCGATGCTTTGCCACAAATCCGACTCCTCGGTCAATTCGCTGACATCACCAAGCGAGTTCGAATAGTCCGTCATGATTTGCGTGTAAAGGAAGTGATACAGCAGTTCCTCGTCGTTATTCACTCCGTACAAATCGCGAATAAAGTTTTTCCAGCCATACTGCGGCCCGTAGCCGTATTGAGCGTAAGCGCCGCTAATAAACATTTGTTTTTCGCGGATTGCCCTTTCCTTAACCGATTTCCACTTTTCGGGATTAAGAATTCTTTCCGACATTTTAGCGTCGGTTAAGTAATAATCGAAAATTTTATTGAATTCCAAATTATTGAGCAAGCGCAAATTATTAATCTCGCTGATGGCGAATGTAATCCCGTACCTTTCGTCCATTAATTCAAATAATTTATCGGCGGAATACTCGATGTCCCCGACTTTGGCGACTTGGCTTTCGCTCTTAGCCTTTGTCTTCTTCATATCTTCATCGTATGATTTCGCCAGGTTGATGTACGCTTGTTCAAGATTGGGATCATAGATTGTCAGACCTTTGCGAGCGCGCAATTTAATCATTTCCTGGGCGATATACTTGTCGGTTAATTCTTCCTCGAACAACGCCTCGTAAATCTCGTCGCGAACGTCTTCCAATTTCGGCGCCGCCTCTTCAGCGATTTTTAAAACAAACACGTGCAAGGTATTGTTGTTATAAGAGCGCGGGTTAAGAGTAAACCAATTCGGTTTTTTTCCCACGGTTTCGGTTTCCGGGTCGTATGCTTTCATCGTCGTGCTCAGGTATCTTTGCAATTCGGCCTGGAAAGAACTAATTTCATCGTACGAATAATACAATTCGTTTACGGACTCGTCTTCTTCCGATTTCGTGGTGTTGAACCTAATTGTAATATTGCCTTCTTCTTCCGTAACCGAGTAATGCTTGTCCTCGATTAAAGTCAGGCGGTTATCGGGATAACCCTCGACCTTGTGCGAATGAACGGTATTATACATGTCAATAAAAGCCATGATTATCTCGGACGGTGTGAGCGGGATTTTCTCCCCGTCTACTGTTTTCACCCATTTATCGAAATCGTCGGAATCATCGGGGTCTTTAGCCTGGATTTCATAACCTAATTGCTTTAATGAGTTGATGGCTTCATCTTTTGTGGAAAAGGGTACGATAATCGTCCAGAAACCGTATTTCTTTTCATAATTTGCTTTATAATATGTTTCGTATTCGTCCTCGGTGAAATAAGGCTTAAGCTCGTCGTCCTTTTCAGCGGCTTCGTCGGCGGCTCGAATCGCCTCTTCCAGACGCTTCGACGCGAACTTCTTTTTCGCCAAAGTCAGACGATGATAATCCGCTACCGCTTCCTTGCTTCGCAGCCCGTAGCTTGTATACATATTCTCATAATATTGGGTCTCGGCTTCCTCAATCTCCTCTTCCGACAAATTTTCTTTGCCGTCAGGGAAAATCTCTTTTTCCAAAACCTCGTTAATCTCATCGTCGGTTACTAAAGCCCAATAGTTTTCATCCCCATGAACGCCCTGTAAAATATCCTTATCGATCGCGTCGATTAAAATGCTTAATCCGCTTGCTTTTTTCAGTTTTTCATAAATTTCTTTATTGGTAACTTGATAATTCCGCCCAGCCTCGCTGATAGTCAAATAAATGTCGTCCCCGTTTTCGATTGTCGGTATCGGTTTATCCTTAGAAAAAACCGTGCACGACACGGCAATAATTATAACGACTATGATTGTGATTAATATCGGCAAGGTTCTCTTGACTGCGGTTGTGCTATCCATATTTTTCACTCCTTATCCAGAAATTGTCTCAAAAGACATATTTAGCCAGAAAATATTATCTTAAAAATGCAACATATATATTTTACTACTTTTTGTTTGATTTGTAAATGGTTTTTTGCTTCTAGTTGCCCGCATTCATGACAAAAAACAGTAAATAGACATCGTCGGTAATATTCCTATTTTATGTCTATTGCGGTCAGATATACATGTTGTTATGAAAAGGCGGCTTATTCATCCGCCTGCGTGATATATAATTCGACCGCCCTAATCCGGCGGTTTTCAACCTTTTTGACGGTAAATTCTAAAGTGTATTTAACCGTTTGTTTCTCATCGTCGCCTAACCGCTCGGCGAAAGAATCATAACGGACAACCTGGCCCTCGGCCGGCAAGCCCTCGCAAAGACTGTAAACGAACCCCCCGACGCTCGCGTATTTGGTTTCCGGCGCGTCGCCGAGGTCTAACGCGGAAAAGAGTTCTTCGATTTCCATGTCGACGGAAACCGCGTAACGGTTTTCGGAAATCTCCGTTATGCCGACTTCTTCCTCTTCGTCGTATTCATCGTATATTTCCCCGACCAACTCCTCCAACGCGTCTTCCATGGTAACAATCCCGCTTGTCCCGCCGTATTCGTCGGATACAACGGCGAAATGCTTTTTCAGCAGCTGCATTTCTTTGATAAGATCGTTAACCTTCGTTGATTCCGACACGAAAAACGGTTTTGTCATTAATTTTTTAATATTAATTTCTTTCCCGCGCAGCAGGGCGGTAAAAAAATCCCTCTCGCTTAAAATCCCGACAATATTATCTTTATCATCCTTATAGACGGGAATCCGGGAAAACTGGTTTTCAAAGAAAATGTTTTTTATCGCTTCGATGGAATCATTGATATTGACGGCCACCACGTCAACGCGGGGCGTCATAATATCGTAAACCGTCGTCTCGTTCAAACTAATCGCGCTTTGTAATAGGTCGGCGTCATCCTCGTCAATCACGCCCTCGGTCTCCATTACGTCGATTATAGTTTCCAAATCCTCTTCCGTTACTTTTGGTTGCTCCTCACGAGTTTCCGCGCGCCGATTGATTAATCTTTTCATTTTTACAAAAACATATGTTAACGGCCAAATTATTTTATAAACAAAATACATGATAAAAGATGCGCGCAAGGCCATCTTTTCGGCGTTTTCCTTCGTGTATTGTTTAGGCAAAGTCTCGACAAATATAAGAATTAAAAATGATATCGCGACGATACCGACAATAAACGCGACCGGAAGGTTTTCGATTATGGACATAAAGAAAAAGAGCGAAAGCGCCGTCAAGCAAATGTTAGTAATCGTATGAGCGATTAAAATGGAAGTCAGGGTAGAATCATACTTTTCAGCCAAGTACACGCTTTTTTTGGCGCCGCGCCTTTTTTCTTCCTTAAAATTTCTAAGCCTTATAATATTCGCGCTGGAATAAGCCGTTTCGGCAACGGAAAAAAAGACGGAAAAAAAGAATAAAATAATAAACAATGCTATTAAAAGAATGTCAGGAAGCAAATTTGACGCAAATAAATATAATGTTAGTCCGGCCTTAAGCGGAACCAATAAAAACCACCTCATAATCTAAAAATATAAATTTATAAATCGGGCTTATAAAAACTTTTCCGGTCAAGAGCGGATATAAAGTTTGTGTATTCGCCCTTCTCGGTATTATCCATTTCTTTTTCCAGGGCCGCCATGCGGGAATCGGCAAAGTCAAGCATGAATACCAATAGCGCCTCAGCGGTTGCCGGCTCCTTCGGAGAACCGTACTCCAATAAACCGTGATGGGCGAGAACAATATGTTGTAGCATCAGGATCTCCTCGCTTTCCTCGCAGCCAAGGGCCGATGCGACGGAATTAATAATATTCGAAGCGATCGGGATATGGCCGAGAAACTGGCCTTTTCTCGTGTATTCCATGCTCTTGGCGTCGCTCAACTCAATCAGTTTGCCAATATCGTGAAGAATAATGCCGCCGTAGACCAAATCCTTATTCAGAAATTGATAGTGTGCGAGATATGCGTCGCTTAACCGCAACATCGAATATGTATGATAAGCGAGCCCGGAAATGTAATTATGATGCATCATGACGGCGGCCGGGTGGATATAAAACCTATCCGCGTATTTGGCGATCACCGCCTTAACCGTATCTTTAATTATCGGATTATCGATTTTCTCGATATATGCTTCAATCGCGACCCTTAACTCGTCTTCCGTCATTTTAGCCGTCTCGTAATATATGCTCCTGTCTACTTCGCCGTCCCCGACCAAACGGAGTTCCTTGACGTTAAACTGCATTTTCCCCTGATAGTCTTTCATCACGCCGCTTAACTCATAAATCTCCCCGTTTTTTAATTGCGATTTAATCTCGTCGGTCAAAGCCCATATTTTCACGTCGATTAAATCATCGCCGTCAAAACCGATCAGACTCGCGTATTCGGCGTTAGCCGGCGTTTTTCTTATCTGGCAATCGGTAAGCCGTAATACGAGAGTCGCTTTGTCCGACGGTTGATAATTTCTAATTTTCATTTTCTTCCTCATTTCTGTTTTTCTTCAAAATATTATATTTCGGGTCGACGCTGGTAATTATATTCCGATACATCTCGTTCAATTCGCGCGAGATCATGACTTTCTCCGATCCCTTTTCAATATATTTCATATCGGTTAATAATTCGATATTTTGCCCGACCAAGTTTTTGATGTCGCTTTCCAATTTGTTTTCTAAAGTTATTCTTTCCAATTCGCGGATTTTCTTGTCTTTTTCTTGCAACATGCGCTCATGCTCGTACAGTTTTCTTTCCATTTCCCTTAGCTTATTTGCCGGGGCGAACGGAATTTCCTCGTCGGTTGGAACGAACTCCTCTTCGATCTCCATGCTTTCGCCGCTATATTCGGGATCTTCCTCTATGTATTCGTCCTGGTAAAAGTCTTCCCGGTCGACCGCTTCATCGTCGATTTTCGGCAAAATCCCCGCATCGCGGAGAAACACGAGGGAGTAATCGCGCAACTCTTCGTATTCATTGGGCAGGGTATTGTTGATAACCTGATGGGCCAAGTCATCAACAAGTTGCTGGACGTAATCGCCTTCCCGGTTGCCCGTTAACTGCAGGATATCAGCCGCCGCGAGCGCCAGTTCCCGAACGTCTTTGATCGGAAGGTTATTATATTCCTTGGTAATCTTGCGCGTTCTTTTGCGGGCTTTTTTCAACATGCAATTAATATGATTGGCTTTTTTGCATATTTCCAAACCGTAATCGAAGAGTTGGTTCTTGGTGTATTTTCCCTTCGGCACCGAAAGCGCCAATTCCACGAGCAAACGCAGTTGTTCCTTATCCGCGGCCAGGTCCTCCCACTCATGCAAATATCTGCCGTTGCGGACAAAAACAAGCGCCAAAAACGTGTCCGGTTCCATCGGCCGGTAACGCTCGCTCAATATTCGCAAATCCTTCGCAAAGAAAGGAATCCTTTTGTATATCTTGGTCGCGTATAAATAACCCAAAGCTTTTTTAAAGTGTTTCCCGTGCAGTATTCTCCTGAACTCTTTGACTAGCGCGGGAATCTCAAGTTTTAAAAGCAGGCGCGATTTGGCGCGCATCGCCTTGAACGTCCTTTTCTCGATTCTAAATCCCAACTCGCTAACCATCCGGATAGCGACAAGCAAGCGGAGCGGGTCCTCGGAAAACCGGATTCTCGGCGAGCCGATAGACCGGACGACGCGCCTTTGAATATCTTCAAAACCTTTGTAAGCATCGGTAAGTTTACCCCCGAAAGTCATGGCGATGGCGTTGGCGGTAAAATCGCGGTTCGCCAGTTCCTCATGAAAACTGCGGGAATAATGCATCCGTTTCGGTTGACGTTTGTCCTTAAATTGTGCGGCGCGGAAAGTGCTGACGGTAAA
>DGED01000057.1:0-7052 GCA_002385755.1 Caryophanales bacterium UBA3935
AGATGTGTATAAGAGACAGGCTTAAGCCTCTTGGCATGCAGTATATGAGCACCCTTGTATATATTCTCGTTATCGCCTCCCTAGTTCAGATTGTCGAAATGTTTTTGAAGAAGACGATTCCCGCCCTATACCGTTCCTTAGGGATTTATCTCCCCCTGATTACCACCAACTGCGCGGTTTTGGGTACGGCGAAGAACGTGATCGCGAAGAAATTTAATTTCCTCGAGACTTTTGTTTTCTCCTTCGCGACCGCGGTCGGTTTTCTCTTTGTAATTTATATCTTCTCGACTTTAAGAAGCAAGATCGCTCGCGGCGATATCCCGAAGGCGTTCCAGGGTATTCCCATCGCCCTGATTACCGCCGGAATTCTGGCGATGATTTTTGCAAAATTCGGGGAACTGATTATTTGAGGTGATTGAACGATGAAAGATATTTTTATGAATATAATCGTGCCGATGCTTGTGTTCGCGGCGGTCGGCGGCTTATTCGGGCTTTTGCTCGGCTGGCTGTCGCAGGTTTTCGCCGTGCAGATCGACGAGCGCGTCGAGAAAGTCACGGAAATGCTTCCCGGGTATAACTGCGGCGCCTGCGGGTCCCCCGGATGCGCCCAGTTTGCGGAAAAGGTGGTCTCCGGCGAAGCCGATCCGGTTCTATGCAAACCCGGCAAGCAGGATATGCGCGATAAAATTAAAGCTTATTTGCATGAAGCGACTAAAAATGCGCAAAATAATACTGAAAGTAAAACATTTACATAATTTTTGCTGAAAAATTTGTTGTATTAGTTATATTTACATGATATAATTAGTTGGTCTTAAATCATAGATAATAGGAGGAATAAGACAAATGAAAATGTTTAAGAAACTTTTTGCAGTGTTAGTTTTAGGTTTCATGTCTGTGTTATTTCTTACGGCTTGCGACGGCAAGATGCAAGACGGCGTTACCGTGCTTTTAAGGAATCCCTGCACGACGGCGCCCCGCAAGTAACGATCGTTACCGTTACCGTTAAAGACGGCAAAATCACCGACTACGATATCGATACGATCCAAAGCAAAGCCGACGAATCCCAGAGATCCGGTTATTCTTTCAATGAAGAATCGAAAAAAGAACTTGGCTATCTTTACGGGATGCACAGGTTTGACGCCGAGCTTCCCAATCTTAGCGATCCCGCCAATCTGGAAGCATACAAAGAATGGCTCGAAGAGAACAATAAGCTGGAATGGTTTGAACAAGCCGAATTGATTGAAAAATACTGGCTGGAAAATGGCGTCAAAGACCCCAAAGAAGGCGGCGACCTTTCTTACATTAGCGGCGTGACCATTACCGATAATGATTACGTTGCTGTGGCCCGCGAAGCTGTTAAAAACGCCAAAGCCGGGAAAACCCAAGTCGTTACCACTAATGGTTCTGATTTAGTATGGGTTACCGCTAAGATCAACAAAGATGGCAAATTGGCCGAGCTTCAAATCGATACTCGCCAAGGCGTCAAAGGCGACGACGGCAAATTTGTTTGGAAAGAGAAAACCAAGCAGGAAGAGCAATATCTCTATGGCATGCACTTCCGTGATTCCGGGATAGAGGGCGATCTTACCGACGACGACGTCATGGCTGAATATAAAGAATGGCTCGAAGAGAATAATAAACTCGAATGGTTCGAGCAGGTTGACTTATTGACCGAATACGTTCTCAAAAACGGTTTGACGGGATTCTCGCTTGACGGCGATAAAATTAAAAAAGACGATGACACGCCCGAAGCGCTCGCAGGCATCACCGTTACCGCCATTCATTACTATAACGTTATCGACCAGGCGCTTAAAGATCTCGGTCTTAAATAGCGAAAACTAACACGATAACGATTTCGACATTAGAACAATAATGAGAAGAAAAGCAATTTATCACGCGTAAATTGCTTTTTCTTATTTTCCGCATACAATTCCGCGCCTAAAAGCATAATAATAAACGGTGATACCGTGTTTAAAAACAAGCATTTTTTAAAGGAAGTCATTGCTTTAAGCTTCGCGGTCTTTACGCTCGCGGCGCTTGCGCGCCAGGGAAACCGGCTAATCGACACGGCGTTTAACCGCGTCGCCTTCCCCGCGAACGCGAGCATTTTTGAAAATTTTAAAGTGTATTTTACGGCGATTACCGTTTTAGTGATTATCGAATATTTCATCGCGTTCGAATACCCGAATAATTACCTTTTATCGCGGGTCGTCGCGGCGCTTGTGATGATGCTGATAACGACGATTGTTTTCGCTTTGTTTTATTTAAGCGGCGGAAGAACCTTCACTCCGCTTTTCTGGCACGCCGTTTGTCTCTTTTCCGTTATCGGCGGCCAATACGCGGGTTATCTCCTACAGCGCCGGCCCGAGTTTCGCTTTAGCCTGCAAATCGGTTTGGCGCAGTATCTCGTCACGGCGTGTTTTATTATCGTCCTGACGCAGACAACGCCGCGGGGGTTTATTTTCACTTGGTTCCGCTGACTTTCTTCGCCCGTTTTCACTCCGTGATAGAAGCCGGGCCCGGCGGTTTTCGCGGAAGGCCGCGCCTTTCGTCGCTTTTTATGAAAATACTTTACAATGAAAGAAAATTTATGATATAATTATATGAAATGGTTATTTTAAGGAGTGTTAGATTGTGGAAGAAATGAATATGGAAAAATTCGTCGCTTACCTAAAAAACTACGGCTTTGTTTTTCAAGGCAGCGAAATATACGGCGGCCTCGCCAACACTTGGGATTACGGCCCGCTCGGCGTCGAGCTGAAAAACAATCTCAAGCGTTACTGGTGGAAAAAGTTCGTCCACGAGTCGCCTTATAATATCGGGCTGGACAGCGCGATTTTAATGAACCCGAAAGTCTGGGTCGCGAGCGGGCACGTGGCCGGTTTTTCCGACCCGCTGGTCGATTGCCGGAAATGCGGCGTCCGTTACCGAGCCGACAGTTTGATCGAAGCCCACGCGGCCGGGAAAGTCCGGACGGAAAACATGACCGTCGCGGAACTGAACGAATATATCCGCGAAGAAGGCGTCGCCTGCCCGACCTGCGGGATAAGCGACTTTACCGATATTCGCAAGTTCAACTTGATGTTTAAAACCAACCAGGGCGTCATCGAAAACGAGGAGAACACCGTTTATCTGCGTCCGGAAACGGCGCAGGGGATTTTCGTCAATTTCAAAAATCTCCAGCGCGTTTCTCGGAAAAAACTCCCCTTCGGCGTCGCCCAGATCGGCAAAAGTTTCCGGAACGAGATTACCCCCGGTAATTTCATTTTCCGGACGCGCGAGTTTGAGCAGATGGAACTTGAATTCTTCTGCAAACCGGGAACCGATCTCGAGTGGTTCGAGTACTGGAAGCGGTTCAGTCTTGATTTTCTCGAGGAGATTGGTCTTGACAAGAACCGGCTCCGGTGTCGCGACCACGCCCCGAACGAGTTGTCGTTCTATTCGGTCGCGACGACCGACATCGAGTTTAAGTTCTTTTTCGGTTGGGGCGAGTTATGGGGTATCGCCGACCGGACCGACTACGATTTACGTGTTCATCAGGAACACGCGCGGGAAAATCTCGAGTATTTTGACCAGGAGACCAATACCCGCTACCTGCCTTACGTAATCGAGCCGTCCCTCGGCGTCGAGCGGCTGCTCCTTGCGCTCTTAACGAGCGCTTACGAGCGCGAGACGCTTCCCAACGGCGAGGAAAGGGACGTCTTAAGGTTGAAACCTGCTCTCGCGCCGGTCAAGGTCGCCGTGCTCCCGCTCGTGAACAAACTGGGCGAGAAGGCGGGAGAGGTATATCAGCTGTTGCTTCGGGACCATGTTTGCGAGTATGACGCCAGCGGGAATATCGGCCGCCGATACCGCCGCCAAGACGCGATCGGCACTCCGTTTTGCGTGACGATCGATTACGAAACAATGGACAACGATACCGTCACCGTTCGCGAACGCGATTCGATGGAGCAAAAAAGGGTAAAAATAGCCGAACTTGCTAATTATATTAGCGAGGGATTAAAATAACGAAAGGGAGATGATGGATGGTGTTAATTCCCGAGGAAACGATTCAAAAAATCCGCGAGGAAGCCGATATCGTCGAGATTATCGGCGATAAGGTCAAACTAAACAAAAAAGGCGCCAATTTTGTCGGCCTTTGTCCGTTTCATAAAGACACCAATCCATCGCTCACCGTGTCGCCGACGAAAAAGATCTATACTTGTTTTTCCTGCGGGGCGAAGGGGAACGTGATTTCCTTCGTCCAAAATTTCGAGAAGGTTTCCTTCGTCGAGGCGGTGACGCGACTCGCGGGAAAACTCGGCATCAAGCTTGATATCGGCGCCGCCGGCGCAAAAAGCCAAGTTCTCAAAAAATACTACGATATTCTCGAATTAGCCACAAACTTCTACGAGTTTTCCCTTTATAATACCGCGGAAGGCCAAGAAGCTTTAAAATATTTGTATAAAAGAGGCTTGGATGATAAAATAATAAAGAGGTTTAGAATCGGGCTCGCGCCCCGCGAGGGCGATCTTTTATATAAAGCGCTCCTGCGCGAGCAGCGCCTACCCCTCGATATGATTGAGGCGGGCGTCGTCCGGAGCGGTAAAAACGACTATTACGACGTTTTTCGCGGCCGGATTATGTTCCCGCTCGAAGACATTAACGGCAATATCGTCGGTTTCAGCGGGAGAGTGTATCGCGAAGGCGACCAAGAAGCCAAATACATGAACACCGCCGAAAACGCGATCTTTAAAAAAGGACAAATCCTTTACAATATCGAGCAAGCCCGCGGCGAAATCCGCGCCGCCGACGCCGTTTACGTGTTCGAGGGTTTTATGGACGTTATCGCCGCCCATCGTGCGGGCGTCGAGAATGCGCTCGCGATTATGGGAACGGCGCTAACCGACGCGCAAATTAACGCGATTAAGCGGCTTACGGAAAACGTCGTCCTTTGTTTTGACGGCGACGCGGCCGGGCGCGAGGCCGCGAAAAAGGCGATCTATCTCTTGGCCGACGCCGGGATTACCGCCAAGGCGGTCTTGCTTCCGGACAAATACGATCCCGACGATTACTTAAAAACCTTCGGCCCGGAAAAATTGAAAGAATTCTTGCTTGAGAACAAGCTTAACGGCATCGATTATCTCTACGCGGTCGAAAAGGATACTCTCGATCCCGATGACATCACGAGCATCGAGGAGTTTAAGAACAACATGTTTCGGCATCTTTCGTTCTTTAATTCCGCCGTCATCAACGAGCTTTATTTAAAGAAGATGGCCGCCGACCTGAAGGTCACGGAAGAATCCCTGCAAAACGACTTCGGGAAATCATCCCCTCGGCCGTTCCAGCTCGCGCGGAAGCCGGAAAAACCCGTTTCCTTCCGGCGCCATAAAAAGCTCAAGTACGAGAACTCCGAAAAAGCCTTAATCAAGACTTTGATCTATCACCGCGATAAGTACCTTGAGGCCAAGGAAAAATTGTTTTCCTATACCGCGGCTAACCGCCACACCCGGAGCATCCTCTATAAGCTCTTTGATTATTACGAGAAAAGCGAAATTATGGATTTGGACGAGTTCCGGGGATGGCTTGACGCGGAAGAAGCGCTTATTCTCACGGAAATTCTAAATTCCGAGTTTATCGGCGAATACGCCGAAGTTACGGAGTTAATCGAGACGATAAAGAAAAATAAGTATTACGAACAGGCAAACCAAATGCGAAACGAAGAAAAAACCGCCGATCTCTTAAAAAAATTCAGAGAAACAAAGTTGCCGCTAATCACAATTAAGCTAAAGGAGTGATTACCATGATTTATGACAACCAACCGCTGATGGAATTAATAGAAAAAGGAAAAAGAAACGGTTATATCGCCATTAGAGATATATTGGAATTAATCGACGAGGACAGCGAGGATTTTGACGAGATCGCGAAACTCTTGGAAAGCGAGAATATCGATCTTGTCCGCAGCGAAGACCTCTCTGAATACGATACCGACAATAATCTTGAGGATGACGACGAGGGCTTGGATTTCGAGGGCTTTATCGGCGATTTGGAAGCCGACCCGGAATTTAACGAATTCACGAGCGAAATCGAAAGCGAGCTTAAGACCAAGGATATCGACGACCTCGTCACGACTTTCGTGCCGACCCAGGCCGACGACCCCGTCAAGATGTACCTTAAGGAAATCGGCCAAATTCCGCTCTTGACCACGATTCGCGAATTGGAACTTTCCCGCACCGTCCAGCAAGGGCTTTTGGCTCAGGAAGTTCTCCGCCAGCACGAGAAAGGCAAGAAGGAACTCACGGAAGAAGAAATCGCGAAATACAAGCGGTTTGTGGAAGAAGGTCTTGACGCCCGGGAAATTCTAATCGAGTCGAATTTGCGGCTCGTCGTATCGATTGCGAAAAGGTATCTCGGCCGCGGCATGCAATTCCAGGATTTGATTCAAGAAGGCAATATGGGATTGATGAAGGCCGTCAACAAATTTGACCCGACCAAGGGCTTTAAGTTCTCTACTTACGCCACCTGGTGGATCAGACAGGCGATTACCAGGGCGATCGCGGACCAGGCCAGGACGATAAGGATCCCCGTCCATATGGTCGAGACGATCAATAAGCTCGTCCGGACGCAGCGAAAGCTGACGCAGGAGTTGCGCCGGGAGCCGACGCCGGAGGAACTCGCCGCTGAGATGAAGATCACGGTCGAAAAGGTCCAGCAAATCCAAAAGATCGCTCAGGAACCCGTGTCGCTCGAGACGCCGGTCGGCGAGGAAGACGATTCCACCTTGGGCGATTTCGTGCATGACACCGAACTTCCCAACCCGCTTGACTACACGATAAACGAGAAATACAAGGAAGAAATCGACACAGTCCTAAGGACATTGACGCCGCGCGAGGAAAAAGTCTTGCGTTTGCGGTTCGGTCTTACCGACGGGAAGCCTCATACCCTTGAGGAAGTGGGCAGAGAATTTGGCGTTACCCGCGAGCGGATCAGGCAGATCGAAGCGAAAGCGATTCGCCGCCTGCGCCACCCGACGCGACAGAAACGGCTCAGTCAATACAAATAAAAAAGGCAAC
>DGED01000057.1:7263-15192 GCA_002385755.1 Caryophanales bacterium UBA3935
ATGATTGCCTTTTTTTGTTTAAACGGGTATAATATTAACGAGGGATAATATGATATCGAAACGCATCCAAGCGGTCGCGGCTTTCATCCCGCCCGCGAAAAGTATCGCCGACGTCGGCTGCGATCACGGTTACTTAATAATCGAGGCTTTCCGGCGTCACGGAGTCGATTACGCCGTCGCCATTGACAATAAAGAGGGGCCCCTGGCTTCCGCCGTCAAGAACATTTCCCCCTTTCCCTTTTATAAGCAAGTCCGTTTTAGCCTTTCCGACGGTTTATGCGACCTTAGCGAAGAGGTTGATGCGATAATCTTGAGCGGGATTGGCGGGCACAACGTCCTTGAGATAATAAACTCCGGCCGGGAAAAAGTAAGGGACGCCAGGCTGATTATCCAGGCGAATCGCGATCTTGAGGCTATGCGGGCGGGGCTCGCCAAGCTGTGTCTCTCGATTACAAGAGAAGAAGTGATTAAGGAAGGCCGTCGGTTTTACGAGATTATCGAATTCACGCCGGTCGATTATGTTCCCGAGTATACCGAGATCGAATACCGGTTTGGTCCGGTCCTGTTAAAGGAAAAATCCCCGGTATTCCGTGAGAAACTCGAAAAAGAACTCGAGCGCTTAAAGAATATAAGCGAAGACGCTCCGGAAATCGGGGCAAGAATCAAGGAAATCGAGGAGATATTATGGTAATTAGCGACATCATCGCCTTTTTGGAAAAGAAATACCCGCCGGAACTGGCCGCCGATTTCGACGCCGAGCGCATCGGCCATGTAATCGGTTCCGGCGATATCGAATTAGCGAACATCCTTCTTGCCCTCGATTTGACGATTGATGTGGCGAATGAGGCCGTCGCCAGAGGAGCCAACCTAATCATTACCCACCATCCGATCATCTTCACTCCGCTTAATAAAATTCTGTATACAACGCCGAAGGGGAAAATCATCAAGCGCCTTTGTCAGCATGATTTATCGGTTTATGTCATGCATACGAACCTGGACGCGGCGGAAGGCGGGGTTAACGACGTTCTTTCGGTCCGGCTCGGACTTCAAAATGCCCGCATCGCCGGCGGCTGTCCCGTCAAGGATAAACTGATGCGGGTCGGGGAGATCGAACCGACGACGCTTGGGGAATTTGCGAAAATTGTACGAGCACGCTTCGAACTTCCCGCGGTGAAAGTCGTAGGTGAAGAAAAAAAGGTGATCCGGAAAGTCGGCATCATCGGCGGAAGCGGCGCGACCGAGGAAACAATCAATCAGGCCCTTGTAGAAGGAGCGGATTGTTTCGTGACGGGCGAGATCAAACTTCATATCGCTCAGTTGGCCAGCGCTTGCGATCTGGCGTTAATCGATGTCGGTCATGGCATTGAAAGAATGGTCCTTCCGGCGGTGAAAGACGAAATTGAAAACGGCCTGGGACTTACAGGCCGGGTCTTCGTGTCCGAAATCAATACCGATCCGTTATCATACAGTTTTTAGATTATAGGAATTAGAGTGTGCTTGTAGGGGATAGGAAAACTCGAATGAAATGATTTGTGAAAACTGTGCCCTATATAGGGCTTTTTTTATATAAAACAACATGTGAATTTGGAGAGATCATGAACGAAAAAGCATCATTCTGGAAGTCAATGTGGTTTTCGTTGAAATTTACTTACACATCCAATAAAATGCGCTACATTTTCTTTCTCATCCTTCGTTTACTTTCTGAAACTTGTCCTTTGCTTTCGATTTATTTTCTGAAAAACATTTTGGACGAGGTTGTAAAGGATAACATCAGCAGGGAGCAATTGTCTTTATGGATCGCGTTATTTATCGTCGTGACGATATTGCGGCAAGTCATAGATTACATACTGAGATTTTTGGAAACAGTAATAAAAACCAGGATTATTCATCAGTATGATTTAATGGTATCGCAGAAACTTGCTAAATTACCGATGTCATTTATTGATACCTCCCACGGTCGCGATACCGTTGATTATCTGAAATATTCGAGAGACGAAGTGGTCAATCTTACTCATTTCATCACCAATGTCTTCTTCGGCGCCTATACGTTCATCATTTCCTTTTTATCGCTTATCAGTTTTGATTATTTGTATTCTCTTTTGTTTCTCGCATTAACTATCCCGGGCGTTATTTCGCAGATTTACATCGGTAGAAAGATGGACATTTTCCTGAGAAAATCGACTCCCGATATACGCAAATCCAGCTATTACCGCTGGATGCTCACGGATCCCTGGCCAGCCAAGGATGTGCGGATGTACAACCTGTCGAATCCTATCAAGGAAAGATATAACGAGGAAAAAGTTAAATTCATAAAGGGTCTTAGAAAGTTAGATTTGAAAAAGCTTACCGTAAGAACCGTGACAGAATTGGTCAAAAGAAGCGGCGAGATTGTTTTCACCTTTTTTGTCATCAGCAAGGCGCTTGCCGGGAATATAATGATAGGCGAAGCCACGTTATATATTGGTTTTGCGCTCAAAGCAACGATGGCCTTTGAAAATATCACATACTTAATCCTCACCCTCTATTACATAGGAGCAAAAAGATTAGAGAAACTTATACAATTCATCGCCATGCCTGTCGAAAAACAATCCGGGCAAGTCATGCCTGTAAAAGAATTCCACTCCTTAACCTTTGAAGATGTCCATTTCACTTATCCCATGACGGATAAGCCGGTGTTGAAGGGCGTTTCATTTACTTTAAAGAAAGGCGAAAAGCTATCACTCGTCGGTATCAACGGTTCCGGTAAAACGACAATCGTTAAGTTGATGCTTGGCCTCTATACACCGCAATCCGGCCGAATCCTCATTAACGACCATCCAATGTCGGATTACGATATCGACGAAGTACGTCAGCAGTTTTCCGTCCTATTTCAGGACTTTGTCCAGTTCCCGCTCACATTGCGAGATAACGTGGCGCTGTCGAATGTAGCCGGAATCGACGATGACGAGGAGATCATTGAGGCTTTGAAACTGGGAGGTATTTATGAGGAGTATTCGAAGTTTTCAAACGGTCTGGATACCGACATGACGCGGCGGTTCGCTGATGACGGCGTGGAACTCTCCAAAGGGCAATGGCAGAAAATCGCCTTGTCGCGCGCTTATTTTAAAAACGCGCCGATTATAATCCTTGATGAGCCCTCAGCGGCGCTGGACGCGGAAGCGGAGGATAAAATCTTCCGGCAATTTGCCGAGATATCAGGAAACCGGACGGGAATAATCATCTCGCACCGCATTTCCAGTTCGAAACTCGCCGATAAGATTATTGTCCTTGACGGCGGGAAGATCGTCGAAAGCGGTAAGCACGAGAATCTCATCAGGCAGGATGGACTTTATGCGAAGTTATACAATCTGCAATTGCAGAAGTACACCCTAAAGGAGGAAGCCGTCGATGCGTAAAGCTTTATCATTTATAAAAAACACCCTGACTAATATATGGTTCGGGATTAAGACGAGTTTTCTCGCTTCGAAGAAATACTTTCTGCTCAAGTGTCTCGTGTTGCTTTCAACCACATTCATACCGCTTGCGACGATTTGGCTCTGGCGGGGAATTCTCAACGGCGTGGTTGCGGGAAACGCGAAAGACGTTTTCATCTTGTTAATCGTTTATTTATCATTTAAACTGCTTACATATCTGTTGTTTAATTTCGACATTTATGTCAGGGCGAGATACGGCGTAGCCCTTACGATGTATATAGAAAACGTGATGATTGATAAAACGTCCCGGATCGACCTGGCGTTCTTTGATTCCGCCAAAATGGGCGATAAGGTCCGGATTACGCGGAGTAATTTCGAAATCATGGGAAGTGTCGCATGGCTGGTGTTTAACATTTTCTCTGCGATAATAAACGTCATCGCAACGTTCATCATCGTCACGACGATCAATGGCTGGATCGGCGTACTGACAATCCTCCTCCTCATCCCCTTCTTCATCTATGATAATAAGCATACCAATTTCATGAGGGAAATGGAAGAGGCACAGACCCGCGATGACCGGAAGAAGGACTACTATAAAAATGCCTTTTATGATAACAACATCCAGTTTGAAATCAAGCTTAACAAACTGGCAGATTTCTTCCTCGGTCGCTATAAGGAAATCTGGCGGCGGTTATATAAGAAAAGGACAAAGGCCGGCATCTGGCATACCGCGCGCATCTCGTTTTTCCTGCTTCTTAATTTTATGAGCGAACTCATTATGCTTATTTTTTCAGTACAAGGCGTAATCGCAAAGGAAATCGGTATCGGCAACCTGCAATACAACATTTCCATGGTCGCCCGCCTGCGCGAGCAGTCGATCGAATTAATGACGAACGTTAACAGGCTTATGGTAAACAACGTCCGCCTGAAAAACCTGAAAGAATTCATCGCCATGAAACCGGAATACGAGCAATGCGGGAAACGGATCCCCGGAAGCAACCCCCGCATCGAGTTCCACAATGTCTATTTCCGCTATCCCAACTGTGAAGATTATGTCTTAAAGAACTGTTCATTCGTTATCGAGCCGCATGAAAAAATCGCCCTCGTCGGGCAGAACGGCTCAGGAAAATCGACGATCATCAAGCTGATGTTTAGGTTTTACGACCCGGAAAAGGGCGTGATCAAACTTGACGGAATCGATATCAAGGAATACGACGTCTACGCCGTCCGGCGGGTGTTCGGCGTGCTTTTCCAGGATTATGTCACCTATTGCTTGCCCTTAAGAGAAATTATCGCGCTTTCGGATTTTGCGGAAAGGTTTGATGATGGGAAATTACAAAAGGCGAGCGATATTAGCGGCGTGACCGACATCATCAAGGATTGGCCGGACGGTTTTGACAGTGTCCTGGGCCGTTATTACGCCGATAATGGCAAAGACTTATCGGGCGGTCAGTGGCAGCTGGTCGGGCTGGCCCGGGCGTATTTCCGGGAGAGCGAGTTCATGATCCTTGACGAACCTTCCGCCGCGCTTGATCCCATTTCCGAGGATCGTATCTTTGCGCAGTTGTATGACTTAAGCAAGGGGAAAAACGCGGTCATCATTTCGCACCGGCTTTCCAATACGACGCTGGCCGATAAGATCCTCGTCCTTGACGACGGGCATATCGTCGAGCGCGGATCGCATTTCGAACTTCTGAAGCAAAACGGAAAATACGCGTATTGGTTCAACTTGCAGGCAAGCAAATACGTATAAGAAAAATCTACCGGCATAAAAAAACGGCCAAGCCGTTTAACTTGACCGTAATCCTTAATAAATTATTTCTGAACAATCGCCTCAGTCGGGCATACTTCTTCGCAAGCTCCGCAGTCGATGCATTGGTCTTCGTCAATTACGTAAATATCGCCTTCTTTAATGCAATCCACCGGACATTCCGAGGCGCAACTGCCACAGGCTATGCATGCATCAGTAATAAATCTTGGCATATTTTCCTCCTATTATTCGCATATATTTTATCATATTTGCGCTTAAAGTTCAATCGTAAATTTGAAATAAGACGTGTAAAATGTTTTCATTATTATAAATAAAGATTGTATTTTTTGCCGTGATAGTGTAAAATAAACTATAGAAATACTAAAGGAGTGAACGAAACGATGTTATTAGTGTATTTACCCTGGTGGGGACTTACCCTAATTTTGCTCGGGACTTTGATTGTCGGACTCGTTGTCGGCTTTTTCGTCTCCCGGAAAGTATTCCAAAATTACTTGGAGAAAAACCCGCCGATTAACGAGAAAATGATTCGCGTCATGTTCCAGCAAATGGGCCGGACCCCGTCGGAAAAACAAGTTAGACAAATCATGCAGTCAATGCAACAAGCCAAATAAAAACCCCTGTCCATACCAAACTGAACTTGAACTGGTATGGATGGGGTTTTTTTATTCCGGTATGTCTAAAACGGCGATATGAGGAAGGTGGTCGGAAGCGACCGCGGCGACGATCGCCGACGTTATGACTTTGATATCGGGACTGACAAAAATATAGTCGATGCGCCTTTCCGGCGCTCCCGACGGGAAACTGGGAATCTTTTCGTCATAAGCGTTCTTTAAGCGCTCAAAAAAGGGCCTGATTTTATCGTCGTTTGGCGTGATATTAAAATCACCCATCAAAACGAGCGGCGTTTTTACTTCGTCGATTAAAGAAAGCGTCGTTTTCATGGCGTTGACCTGCTCGCTTTTCGCAAGGCCAAAATGCGAGGCGATAACGGTGAAATCGGGGTTTTCAAAACGGGCCTTGATAATGACGCGGCTTTCATAATACTCGTCGGTATCGCGCGGAGGATCGGGAATCGGAATCGTCTCAATCTCTTTCCAAGGGTATTTCGAGATCAACGCGTTGCCGAAGGGGCGGCCTTTGGCGACGATCGCCTGAGCGAAATAGTGATGGCGGTAGCCGAGTTTATCGGCGATAAGCGTCGCCTGGTTGGGCCCGTCGCCAAACACCTCGTTTAGACCGATAATCTCGGCTCGGGTGTTTTTAATCGTATCCGCCATTAGATCGACCTCGATCGCGCGCGTGTGGTAGTTGCGACAAGTTTGGATGTTAAAGGTCATGAATGTGGTAATCATAGCTTTACTCCTTGATGGTTTCTTGATTTATATGAAGTTGTCAATATTTTCGAGTTGATAAGTTATTTATCGCGCTTCCTGGGCAGGCGCCAACTGACCTTTGATTCGCTTTTTCGAATTATTCGCTGAATATTTGATTTATGGCGAATAATAATAATAACATATATCACGGCCGTGACAAGCGGCAGGGTAAAAGTGATTTTGAGCTCCGGGATTAGGGGATCGCTTCCGAGGATCGCGAGAATCACTGTCATCACGAGAGCGAAGGTTGCGGAAGTGAGGGAGCCGACCGAGACGTATTTGCTTATGAAGGTCGCGAGGAAAAAGACGGCGAGTCCGGCGAGCAAAAGCCACGGACAATAGCCGAAAATAACGCCGCCGCCGGTGGCGACAGCTTTCCCGCCGCGGAACTTAAGGTATACGGAAAACGTGTGTCCCAAAACCGCCGCGAAACCGTATATCAACGGTTCCTCAAGCAAGCAATACTTCATCGGAATAATCCCGAAGCGGAAGAGGAAGACGATTAAAGCGCCTTTAACCATGTCAAGGATATATGTGTATATGGCATAGCGTTGGCCGAGAACGCGCCCGGTATTGGTGGCGCCGATATTTTTGCTTCCGTGCTCGCGGATATCGATTCCCTTGATTTTTCCGAAGACTACTCCCCAGGGAATCGAACCTAAAAGATAAGCAATCACGAGCAAGCCAAATTGTATAATATATGCCATCAAATCACCTGAATACTATTATATTATAATCAAAGTTCAAATGCAATCGGTATTTTCGGAAAGTATATTTGCGGAAAATGGCGAAAAAAGAATTATAAATATATTCAATAATGTTGATTGAATATGTTATTTTTTCAAATATAATGTTTTACTTTTGGTTAAATATATGCTATAATATATTATAAGAAGAAAGGCCAGGGATAAAAAGAATGACAAAATCAAGGAAGAATGTCTATGACGAATCGAAAATCCAAGTTTTACAAAGCATGGAGGCGATTCGCAAACGACCGGGGATGTATATCGGATCGAGCGACGCGCGCGGTCTGCACCAGTTAATCTGGGAAATCGTCGATAACGCTATCGACGAAGTGCTTTCGGGTCACGGGGATCACATCCGCGTGACTATTCACAAGGGCAATTCCGTCGAAGTCCAGGACAACGGCCGCGGCATCCCGACCGGCAAGCACAAAACCGGCCTGCCGACCCCGCAGGTTGTTTTTTGCACCTTGCATGCCGGCGGTAAGTTCGACGCCGACGGCGCGTACAAAGTTTCCGGCGGCCTGCACGGCGTCGGCGCGAGCGTCGTCAACGCCTTAAGCGAGTGGGTGGAACTCACGATTCACCGCGACGGGAAGGTTTATTTTCAACGCTTTGAAAAAGGCGGC
>DGED01000057.1:15421-16873 GCA_002385755.1 Caryophanales bacterium UBA3935
GAATCGGCCTATCTAATAAAAGGATTAAAGATCGAGCTCGTCGACGAGCGCACCGGCGCCGAAGATGTCTTCGTGTTTTACGACGGGATCTCGGAATTCATCAAAGACATTAACCGTAATAAGCAGCCAGTTCACGAGCCGATCTACCTGGAAGGAAATCATCTCAACATCCAGGTCGAGTGCGCGCTGCAGTATTGCCAGAAAACATATTCGGAAAACATCATGAGTTTCGTGAATAACATCCGCACCAGGGACGGCGGCACGCATGAGACCGGCTTGAAATCTGCGCTCACGAAGGCGTTTAACGATTACGCCCGGATGCGCGGCCTTTTGAAGGAAAAGGATCCTAATCTCGAGGGAATCGACGTCCGCGAGGGGCTCACGGCCGTGCTTTCCGTGCGGATCTCGGAGAATATTCTTCAGTTCGAGGGACAGACGAAAAATAAACTCGGCACCGCCGACGCGAAAACCGCCGTCGAGACGATCGTTACCGAGAAACTGAAATTTTTCCTTGCGGAAAAGGGGGAAATCGCCAATACCCTAGTCCAAAACGCGATCCGCGCTTTCCGCGCCCGCGAAGCGGCAAGAAAAGCGCGGGAAGAAGTGCGCGCCTTAAAGCAAAAGATAACGAAGACCGCCGACCTCTCGGGGAAACTTATCCCCGTTCAGGAACGCAACCCGAAAACGAACGAGCTTTTTATCGTCGAGGGCGATTCCGCCGGCGGGAGCGCGAAACTCGGTCGCGACCGGCGCTTCCAGGCGATCCTGCCCCTCCGCGGAAAAGTTATCAACGCCGAGAAAGCGAAACCGGACGAGCTTTTGAAGAACGAGGAGATAATGTCGATAATTTCCGCCATCGGCGCCGGCTACGGTCGCGATTTAAATGTCGCCAGGACCAATTACCAAAAAATCATCATTATGACCGACGCCGATACCGACGGCGCGCATATCCAGGTCTTACTTCTGACGTTTTTCTTCCGTTATATGCGGGAGTTAATCGAGCAAGGTTACGTGTATCTCGCCTTACCGCCGTTATATAAAATAACCCACCGCAACGGCCGAACCGAGTACGCTTGGAGCGACGAGGAATTGAAGGAGAAAGTCGCCGCCTATAAAAACATCTCGATCCAACGTTTTAAAGGATTGGGCGAGATGAACAGCGACCAGCTCTGGGAGACGACAATGAACCCGGAGACGAGAACCCTAATCAAAGTCAATATTGAGGATTTCAGCGAGACCGATCAAAAAATTAATGTTTTAATGGGCGACGAGGTCTCGCCGCGCCGCGAGTGGATCGAAAACAACGTCGTTTTCGAAGACACGGATAATTTTACGCTGGAAGAGGTGGAGATTAATGAATAAGCAACCGGCCGGGAAAAGAAAAGTAGCGAAAGCGATAAAAGCATACGTCGAAGAGAAAATTATCGAGGAAGATCTCGATATTATCGTCGG
>DGED01000057.1:17078-19054 GCA_002385755.1 Caryophanales bacterium UBA3935
GAGCGTTTCGGCCGCTATTCGAAGTTTATCATTCAGGACCGGGCTTTGCCCGACGCGCGCGACGGTCTTAAACCCGTCCAGCGGCGGATATTGTACGCAATGTATAAATTGGGGCTTTTTTCCGGACGCCCCTATAAAAAAGCGGCGCGGATCGTCGGCGACGTAATCGGCAAATACCATCCCCACGGCGACGCCTCGGTTTACGACGCCATGGTGCGCTTGTCCCAGGATTTTAAGATGCGGCTACCGCTCGTTGACATGCACGGGAATAACGGCAGCGTTGACGGCGACCCGCCGGCGGCGATGCGTTATACCGAGGCCAGGTTGTCAAAATACAGCGAGTATCTCCTGCGCGACATCAATAAAAAAACGGTCGGGTTCGTTCCCAATTTTGACGACGAGGAATACGAGCCGACGGTGCTCCCGGCGAAATTTCCTAATCTCCTCGTCAACGGCGCGACCGGCATTTCCGCCGGCTACGCGACGGAGATTCCGCCTCATAATATCGACGAGATAATTCGCGCCGTGATATATAAATTGGAACATAAAAACGCCTCCTTAGACAAATTGATGGAAATCGTCCAGGGTCCCGATTTCCCGACCGGCGGAATCGTCCAGGGAATCGACGGGATCAAAAAGGCGTATAAGACCGGTCGCGGCCGGATCGTTATCAAGGCGAAAACGGAGATTGTCCCCGGGAAAAACAAGAACCAGCTCGTCGTTACCGAGATTCCCTTTGACGTCAACAAAGCGGCCCTCGTGAAACGGATGAACGATATCTGCGCGCGGGAAAATATCGACGGCGTTCTCGATATCCGCGACGAGACCGACCGCGAAGGGCTGCGGATTGTCGTCGATATCCGCAAAGACGTTAACCCGGAAGACATCCGCAATTTCTTTATCAAAAAGACTGACCTGCAAGTGTCGTACAACTTCAACATGGTCGTTATCGCCAACAAACGGCCGATGTTGATGGGGCTTGACGGTCTGCTTGACGCGTATATATCCCATCAAAAAGAAGTCATTACTAACAGAAGCAATTACGAGCTTAACGCCGCGAGAAAAAGGCTCCATATCGTCGAGGGGTTGATCGCGATGGTCTCGATTCTTGACGCCGTGATCCAGACGATCAGGTCCTCGCAAAACAAGAAAGACGCGATCGCAAATCTCGTCTCCACCTATGACTTCACCTTCGAGCAGGCGGAAGCGATCGTTAACTTGCAGTTATACCGTCTCACCAACACCGATATCGTCCTGCTGAGCGAGGAAGCGGAAAAACTAAGAGAAGAAATCGAGAAACTGAAAAACATTCTCGCGAGCGAGCCGGAACTTTTGAAGGCGATAAAGAACGAGCTTAAGGCGACGCTGAAAGAACTTTCCACGCCAAGGAAAACGGTTATCGAGCACGAAATCGAGGAAGTCAAGGTCGAGGTCAGCGAATTGGTCGCCAAAGAAGAAGTTTATCTCATCATCACCCGCGACGGTTATATTAAGCGGATGACGCCCAAGGCTTACAACAGCAACGAGGAAACGAAACTTAAGGAAGGCGATTTAATCGTCGCCGAGTACAAGGCGACGACGCTTGACACTTTGCTTATGTTCACCAATCTCGGCAATTACGTTTATCTTCCGATTCAGAAAATCCCCGAGGTCCGTCACCGCGATTTGGGTTATAACGTCAGCACCTTGGTCACAATCGACCCGAACGAGCGCGTCGTTCACACGATGGCGGTCGAGGATTTCGAAGCGGATATTTACCTTTTGTTCACGACGAAAAACGGCCTGATTAAGCGCGTGCCGCTTAAGAATTATGTCGCTTTCCGGTATTCGAAGTCGCTTCTCGCGACGAAACTTCGCGCGGGCGACGAGCTTGTGAGCGTCGACTGCGGGCCAAACGATAGCGACGTCGTCGTTATCACGAAGGAAGGTTATATCAACCGCTATAAGGCGGATGAAATCCCGCCGATGGCGCCGCC
>DGED01000057.1:19278-20511 GCA_002385755.1 Caryophanales bacterium UBA3935
TTCGACCGTCCTGCCTTACCGCGGTCGGAGCGAGAACGTTCCCGTTTATTTGGCGGGAGCCAAGGGTTATCTCGCGGTTCCCGCGCAGACGATCAAGGACGCAAATTTGGTCTACGGAAAGAAAATCAACTTGTCGAAAATCGGCGGCGCCGATAGCATCATTTTTGTTCGCGACAATAACGACAACTGCCCATGAAAAGAGGAATGATTATGAGTTCCATTTCCAATATCGGTCATTTCGTCCTTCCCAACGACGCCCTGGCGAACCTCACGGCGATTTACCGCCGCATCGGCCAAAACGAGGCGATGTATCAAGTCTTGAAGGCCGATATCGACCGCGTCGTCGAACAGACGGTCCAGCGGGACGGATATTTTCTCGCGCGGATTTTGGACCTGAAAATTACCGACACGCGGATGCGCCTGATCCTTACCAAGGATTCCAACCCGCGAAACAAGGAAGAAAAAACGCTCAGTCAGATCAAGGAAGTTTTGCGGAAGATACAAAAGCATTATCCCAAGATGCGTCATCAAAGCAACGACTTACTTGATTTCGCGAATTTCATTTACGGTCATTACGGCGAGGTTAAGTTTGCATACGCTGAGGCCGACCGCCGCGCCGTCCTGCAAAGCCAGGCGAAAAAAAGCAAGCGGCTGATAATCGACGAGATCAACGAGAAAGTCGAGAACTACCTGGAAAAGCGGAAATACGAGAGATTAATCGTTTATTCGCACTATTATATTGATTTCTTCAATATCGCGCCCTTCACGAGTCATAATCACGCGACCGGGTTGTTGCTTCTTTATTTGTTGATGTTGAAGGGTGAGATCGAGGCTTTCCGGTATATCAGCTTTTTCGAGATCCTTTACGGCGAGTACCCCGCTTTTATCAAGGAACTGCAAAACGCGAGCGTCAATTGGCGGGAAGGCCTGGCGCAGACGCTCGGGTTTGTCCGTTTTATTTTCCGGTTTATCCTCCAAGGGTACGAGAAAGCCGACGCCGTGATTAACGAGTATAAATTTGACGCCACCCTCAACAAAAGCGACAATATCGAGAACACGATTTATCGCCTGCCGAAAATATTTACTAAGGAAGAAATCCGCATCCAGCATCCCTACGTGAGCGAGTCAACGATTAACAGGACTTTGCTTAAGATGCGGGAAGCAGGGTGCATAAGACCGCTCGGAAAGGGGCGGTCTGCCAAATGGATAAGGATTGAAAATGATTAAAACCAA
>DGED01000057.1:20732-21050 GCA_002385755.1 Caryophanales bacterium UBA3935
CGGGCGGTCGAACTCGGTTACCGCGAGATCGGCATCAGCGATCACGGGCCGCTCCTTAAAGAGTGGCATTACCGGATGACGATTGAGGAGTTTTATAAAATATATCTTCCCGAGATTGAAAAGGCGAAAAAGAAATACGGCGATAAAATCAAAATTTACCGCGGTTTGGAAATAGAATATCATCCTGATTTTCACGAATGTTACGAGCGTTGGAATAAGGATCTTGATTATTTAATATTAGGCCAGCACGTTATTTTTACCGGTCCGTTCATTCGCGATATTTATCATGATTTAAACGATGAAGATATCGCCAGTTAT
>DGED01000068.1 GCA_002385755.1 Caryophanales bacterium UBA3935
GCGTAATAAGTGTTGTAATACATCGAGTAGTCGGTTTCGTTTAGTATTTTCGGATCTTCATACGACAAGTAGTAATAAAGGTTAGAGCCCGTTTCCAGGGCTTTTAAAATATACCATGATGTCGAATGTTCTTCTTTAAAATTCACGGGAATGCCGGCGTAGTCGAACAACCCACTGATAACCAATTGATAAAACGGTATCGAGTAGTCATAACCTTTCAGCAGGCTTGCCTCCAAAGGAATGTCCACGGCCGCCGTGGCGTAGCTTAGAGCGTAATCAAACGGCGCCGAAAGCAAAATGTTCTCAGTGATGCCGCTGATATTATCTAAAGCGTCAATTTGATAGTCTTTCCCTTTTTCCGGAAAAATTCCGGCCCGGTAATCGCCCACGCGGAAGTTGCCGATATCGCTCAGATACGCGCCGTTAAGCGACAGTTTGCTTAAGGAAGAAGTCATCAGCGTTGATAAGTGATGGTAGAATCGCGGCGATATCATTCTAACCGCCTGGGTCGAGGTATTGATCAGTTCGTAGGGACGGTGATAGGCATACAGGTTGGAAATACTTCGCGCCGTGTATTTAACATCGCCAAAATTAAAGTCATATCCCCTATTTGACGCAATATTTAATTCGGGATAAAATTTGATATTGCGCTCGGCCATATACTCCGCGAGTTCGCGCATTCCCGAACTTCCGCCCAACACCTTCGCCGGTTTCAGTTTGGCGGACGCCTCCGGTTCCATCGCTTCATTTGTCCAGGCCATGTAGCTGACCATAAAATCGGCGAAACCTTCCGCCTGCAAATCCTCGATAATACTCCGAGCTTGTTCATAGGTCGTCAGGCTGTAATCTTTGGTATAGGGAATACCCAAAGTAACCTTGCGTTTCTCGAAAGACCCCAGCATATTCAAGAACAAGACCGTTTTATCGGTATTGTCTTTCTCTTCAATCTTGTATTTATCAATAAGGTAATCGCGGTATTTTTCGGCTAACTTAACATAATCGATCCTGCCGTCATCGTCGACAAATTCATCGTATTCCAAGAAGACGAACTTGAAGATAAAGTCGGTCTGGCTTCGCGTCGTCGACCATTTTGTATATGGTCTAGCCCACGTGCCGATGGAGACAGTTTCCTTTTCCCGGTATTTGACGCGGAAATAGACTGTATTTTGCGTTTGCGCCAAGTATTGGCTTTCCGCTCGCTTAAAGTCGGCATAAACCGCGGCCTGGCTGGCGCCGCGATCGACGATCGCCAACACTCCTTTACCCGCGGTTTTATCAAGAAAACCGTACATGTTCAGCATAAAGTTTTTATTATTATCCGTCTGCTGAGGGGTTGAGCGGGTAAATGTCTTATCGGCGCCGTAAAACTCTTTGAATTGAGCCTGGTAATTAAGCGGGCTTTTGGGGCTGTTAAATTGCATAATCGCCCCGCTGCCGTCCGGCAAGATAATATAGCCCTCGCTGTTCAAATCGTTATTTGTCGTAAAGTTGGGCATAATATCGAGACTGCCCAGTTTCGCGTTGTGCGAATAGATGGTTGACTCGCCGTTTTCCTTATAGTCCGCGCCCTTCCCCTCGATTATCGAGTCGTCGAGAATCGCGACGTCCATTCCCGCTTCGTTCAGGGTAAAACGCATCGCGACGCGGAAAACCGGCGGATAAACTTCGGCCGATTCGCCGAAAATCTCGTTCTGAATTTGAGCATCTTCTATGCTGAAAAGTTCCTGAATCGGCTCGCCATTTTCGTCGTATAAAAACTTCCCGTTCTCGTCGCGCTTATGGAACCCGCCCATTTTAAAATAGCCGGGCTCGATGTCGTCGTACGGATTTTCATCATAATAAACATACTCGGGAACAAAAGATTTTTTCCCGAATTCATCGGTTTTTTCGGACAGCCTGTAATAAAACCAATTCGGGTTGTCATCGGTATGCTTGCGATACCAAATGTCGTATAACTGGTTTAGTTTTAGCGTTCCGGTTTGCTTTAACTCAAAATAAGGAGAATTATTACTGTAATTGCCGCTCCAATCAGAACTGTAAGTCTCCTCCGTGCCGTCTTCCAACTTTAACTTGCTTACGGGAAAATAACAAGTACTGTTCAAATATTCATTGAATATATAAGAGTGAGCGAAAGGGTTTACGATGATCGGGGAAGCTCCCGGCTCTCCGTAATCGACAGAGTTATAATCAACGCCCATTTTAAGTTTTAATTTGTTCAGCGGGCGTCCTTCTTCGTCGGTTTCCAAAAGTCCGGATATATTCCATTTAACCGGAAGCTCGTTGCCTTCCTCGTCCACCGGCGCGTTCTGAAAAGAGTGCACCGGGCTCACTACGCCCAACCCATTTTCTTCGATATAATCGGCGACTTCTTTGGACCACGTTACGGCGGCGCCGTTGTATTTCATCTGTTTTGCTCTGGTGCCGTCGGGTAACGTTATGTCAACTAAGGTCACGACGAAGTAGGTGTTGCCGACGAAGTAATCCAGAAGTTTTTCCCTGTCAAATTTTTTGGGGAAAAAGCTGTTGATCATCATAAAGTTTCCGATATCATATAGAACCTCGACGCCGTCTTCCAAATATTTAACCGAGTAATGCCTTTCCTTGATACCCTTTAACTGGTTCTCATAGAAAACGCTGTGATCGATCGTGTTGTAGGGCGGCGTGCTCTCTTTTCCGTTCGAACCGATATAAGTCAACAGAAGATTGGACCTGATGTTGGAAGGATCTTGCTCGACGGTGCTTGCGGAGTCGTAAATAATCCCGCAAGTCGATTTATCGTAGTTGTCGAACCCTTCAAAGGTCTTCCCGTTCGGCGCGTCGCAAGTTTTATTTACGACAACCGACACGGTCGTGGTATGCTCGTTGAAAAACATCGTGTATATATCGTTTTGAGCAACGATCCGCTCTTGCTTGAGATGAAATTCAACGTAGCCGTCCCCGATGACGTAGGTCGCCGGGTCAACGCCGTCGATCAAGGCTTGTTTTTCCGCTTCGGTTTCAAACGGCACGAATTTTTTCCCTTCCTCGCTATAGTCGGAATAATCGACATAGCCCTCGAGGCTAAACGGCAAATTATCGCTGTCTATCGCCCGGGCTTCAAGCCCGCCGACGAAATACATCAACGCAAAAATGCCGACCGTTATAACCAAAGCGAAAGCTATTATATATTTTAGTCTTAAAAACTTCATCTTTGCTCCTCCCTATATATACCTTAGCGTTATTTCACGGTAAATGGTATATACGAAACCGTAAATTTTCTGGAACAAATCATATGCCAAAACGGCCGTGAAAGCGATAATCAAGACAGCCAATAACGTCAACAAAAGCGAAGCCAGGCATCTTAGCAAGCCGTATTCGTGAATCGAGATCAAACCGAAAAATACCATATAGAGCATCAGGAAAGAACCAAAGCCCAAGACGAGAACGTACAGACCCGTCTCCGCCTGGTAAATGACGTTGGAGACGATAATTCCGAACACTTTCGCAAATATCAATGGGAAAAACGAGTAACATACCATCATGAAAATCTCGTTCATCTTCCCTTTGCCGTCCAAAAAGGACGTCGCGCTCCAATTTGCTACGGTAAATACCAACAACGGGACGACGATATAGGAAATCTCCATCGCCGAGTTGATTTCGTTGACATTGCGGGGATTCACGATATAGCCGGAATATTGCGCTTCCAAAATCTGAACAAAGCAAAGTATTAACAGGAAGGCGATGGCTATCGACATTTTCCCCCTCTTCTCGCGCTTAAAAATGTCGAACCCTTTGATTGGGTGAACGAGAATATAAGCGGGGAATTTAATGCCTTCTTCGTAGACGAAGCGGAAAAAGCTTTTCACTCTCTCCCCAAAACTTTTTTTCTCCACAGCTACTGTTTCATTCATTATTCGTCTCCTTCTCCGGTTTCCTCATCCTTGTCTTTGTACCGGATATTGCGATAAGTCTGATAGGCGACTAATGCCACGATTAATACCGCGCCCACGGTGAAAACCGGGGTAAAATATTTCCCAACCACTTGATCGCGGTATAATTTATAAGCCTTTGAATAATACTTCACGTCGTGACCGGTTTTAAAATAACTCATCGCTTCCTGATAACGCTTCTCGTTTAGCAGCGACTTGCCGATCCCAATATAGGCGTATTCGTAGTTGGGGTTCTTGGCGATTACATTTTTCCACTCTTCCGAGGAAGCGACCAAATTACCCTCGTAATGATATTTAACCGCCTTATTGATCACGAGGGCGATATCCGTCGGGACAAATCGCAATACCGCCTTACTGCTGGCATCCAAAGCGATGATATTATCGCCTTGATAGCAAATAGCCACGGGATTGTTTAAGTCGCGGAATTCGTTACCGCGGCCGCCGGAAATGTAAAGGAGATATCCCTCGTCGTCATATGTGAACAAGCGGCCCGTTTTTTCATCGGCTACCGTGTAGACGCCGTAATCGTTAACGGTAATCGCGGAAAAGCGGGAGGGCCCGAGTAAGTTTTGATCAACTCCGGTTCTCGCGTAAAGCAAGTCGCCTTTCGGATCGTGATAACCGTTCCGAGTCAGAACGTCCTTGCCCTCGGCGTTAAGACGTTTAATCATCCGCGAGTCGTCGACATCGTCGATTGCCCGCGACGTCGTGTAAATAAATTGGTTTTTAATCGCCAAACTGGTGTGCGTGGTGTTGACGATTGTATGCTGGCGGCGGATTTGCTCTTCGGTCATCAAACGACGCCAGAATATTTGCCAGAAAGAAAGCTTAACGTAATTGACGCCTATAAAACTGCTGAACTTGCCGTCCGGCCAGAACATCATGATGCCTTCGTAGACGCCTTCCGATATGACGTATATCCTGCCTTTCGCGTCGGTAGCGAGTTTTCTCGGCAGGAAGGTCTTCCCGGAGAAATTAATCGTTTCCGGAGCAGGCACGACCTGCACCACGCGATAATTATTGGCGTCAACGATTACGATTTGGTTGTTTTTCTTATCGCAAAGGTATATCAAGTCATCCATGACCGGATATCCTTCTTCGTCTTTGACCGGTTTCCCTTTATCGTCAAGTTTTGGACGCAGGGAACGATAAACCCCCGAGAGCTCGAAACAATTTATGTAAAATTTTTCGTGCTCCTCGCGATCTTCATACGCCTTATCGGCGACTTCAAGAAAATCCTCAATCCGTTTATTTTCCTTTTGTGTCCTTAAATACTCGGCAAAACTAATCGATTTCGCATCGGATCCCGTTCCCTGCCGAGTTTTTATTTTCGAAAGCATTTCCTCTTTGTTCAGGAAATCCTCGGGTCTTATTTCGAAACTTCTCAGTTTATATTTGAAGTTCACGTCGCCGTCGAAAACATAAAGGATGTTGCTTCCGGAATCAACGATATAGATAACATCCTCGCCGTTTTTCTCGGTAAACAGATACAGATCAGACGGGCTTTTAAATTCTTCCGATTCTACCTTGTCGCCCGCTTCATTGGTCCAGCGGTCGCTAATAACCGTGAAAATGCCGTCGGCGGTAACCGAAAGACCGACGGTGGAATAAATCAACCGCCCGTCATGAGAATAATTGTAACCGACGGCCGCTTTGGCGGGGACGAAGGTAATCGATAATAATAACAAAAGCGACGCGATCATTATTTTATAGTATTTTTTCATCATTACCTCCTATTTCATTCCCGAATGAGCCATCGTGTCGATCATATGGTTTTGGGAAACAATAAACATAATGATAGGAACGGTAATCATTATCAAACTGACGGCCGCCAAGGTTCCTTGGCGCGCGGGCCCGGCGGTGGCAATCTGACTTAAAGCGTAACTTAACATTTTCTTTTGTTCGCTGAAAATCGTGACCGCGCCCTCGGCGCCCCATAGGCTGCGGAAATTAAGAATTATTAAGGTAATCGACGCCGGCTTAACTAGCGGCATAACGATTTTTCGATAAATCGTAAACTCGCCCGCCCCGTCTAGTTTCGCCGATTCCAAGAGACTGGTCGGGACATTAACCATCGTTTGCCGCATCAAATAAAGTCCCAAGGACGAGGCGATAACCGGCAAGATTATCGACCAATGCGTGTTGATCAAGCCGAACCAATTGAGAATCAGGAAGTGCGGAATAGCGGTGACCGCCGCCGGGAACATCAACGAATAAGTAATCAGAGTAAGGATAAATTTATTCCCGGGCAATTTATACTTCGCAAGCGGGTAAGCGCACATTGACGCGATAATCAAGTGACCCACCGTCCCGATAATCGTTATCATCACGGTGTTGAAGAAATACCGGGAGAACGGGACCAACGAGGTCGCGAGCACGATGCCCAAATCGCGGAAGTTATTAAGGGTGGGATTGCGAACAATGAAGTTCGGCGGGTATAAGAAGATTTCGTCCAAAGGCTTGAACGCGTTGCTGACGATCAAAACCAGGGGCAGGACGCTTAGGATTCCCGCGAAACCCAAAACGATAAACAATATGATATCGCCGGCGCGCGAGCGGTTAACTCTTTTTCTCCGCCTGGATTTAATCATTATCTTAAAAGAAGATATCTCGGCGAACGGCCGCGAATCAATCGAACGCGCTTTGCGTTCATTGCGCCGCATTCTTTTTTCTTCTTGTTTCCTTAATTTTTCCTGTATTTTTTCTTCGTAAGTGAGTTTCCGCTTCGCCATTACGTTCCCACCTTTCTGATTATTCTTCTAATGAGTTTATTTAGCAAGATTGCCGCCAAAAACATGACCGTCGCGATCGCCGATGCGTAACCCATCTCAAAACGGATGTGGCCGTAGTCCTGCAAGTGATTGACAATCGTGTGTCCCGCGTACTGTACGGAGGGGAACCCGGCCAACGCCGTCGTGACCGCCCCGACGTTCAGGGAGCCGGCAATCTGGATAACCGCCGAAAAGATAAGAATCGATTTCATGTTCGGCAAGGTAATATACCAAAGTTCCTGCCAGCGGTTCCTGATGCCGTCCACGGCGCCCGCTTCATAGTACTCGCGGTTAATACCTTTTAAGCCGGCGATCATCGCCAAGAAATTAACGCCCAAACTCATCCATAACTGCACGATAATAACAATCGGCAAGATATATTTCGCGTTTTGTAGCCATGTGATTGGTTCGCTGATTATTCCCCATTCGATTAAATAAGCGTTGGCGTAACCGTAGATATCGCTCGCAAATATCAGCGACCAAATCGTTATCGCCCCGCCCGCTATTGACGGCGCGTAGAAAACCAAAGTGATGATAGACCGCAGATAGCGGGGCAATTCGTTAATAAGCCAAGCGACGACGAACGATAACATGTACCCTATCGGCCCGGTTATCAGGGCTATAATCAAAGTGTTTTTAACGGCGATAATGAAAATCGGGTCGTTCAAAAACAAATCCAAATAGTTATTCCAGCCCACCCATTTCGGCGTTTCAAGAATGTTGAAGTAGGTGAAACCGAGCGCGAAACTCATGACAACCGGGACTACCGTAAATAACGAGAACAACAGTAAATACGGCACCATCATGAGATATAACGAACGGTTGAGGTACATTTTTCGGCGGAATGGCTTTTTCCGGCTCCATTGATCAATTTGAATCGATTTCTCGCGCCACCATCTCCGTAATTTCCCCATTCTTTTCGAAGAAGCCGGAACTGTCGTTGTGTTTTGTACTTGTGCTTTTTCCATGGCCTTCCTCTAATCCAATCCAAATTCTTTTCGTTTTTTGGTAATCTCATTGTTTATCAGGGTTATATAGTCCTGCAGCGTTTCCCGCGGGTTACTGTCGGTATTTACGACCTCGCGGAAAGCATTCTCCAAGTTCCTGCCGGTATAATATCCGCCGGGGACTTCCGGAACGCCGACGCTTTTACTCCATTGTTCAATCAGGACTTCCCTTTCATCGCGCGTCCAGGCAAGATTTTGGAACGCCAAGACGTTCGCGGTATTATGCCGGGCCGCGGCTCCGAGAATCGATTCCAACTCCCGCGCGTAACTTGTTTGAATATCTTTAGACACCCACCAACGCATGAAATCCCATGCCGCTTCGTAATCCTGCTCTCTCCCATCCTGTTGCAACATTACCACGGCCGACCCGGAGGTGGCGCCGCGGTTATTGATTTTGCCGTCATCTTGATAAATTCCCGGCAGAGGAGCGAACGACCACTTACCGGCTATTTCCGGAGCGAAAACAGTTAATCTGTTAAACAATTCGTATCCGGCGATGCCGATCGGCATCTCCCCGGTTCGGAAACGGTTCTCGAAGTTCGTTACCAGAAGCGAGAACCCGTAATCCGTGTAATACCGGCACCATAATTCAAAAGCCTGCATTGCTTCTTCCGTATCGAAGTTCGACTCGCGGTTGCCGTTCCGATAGAACGACCCGCCGCGCTGATACAGCATTGTGGCGAAACCGGGGTTAACGTAGGATGACGCGCCCACGGGCGAAATCGGCAAATAGAACCTTAGGTTAGATATTGACAGCTCGGTCACCAAGGCCGTGACGTCGTCCCATGTTTCCGGCACCAGCCAGCCTCGATCCTCGAATATGTCTTTTCGGTAAAACGTCACGAGGAACGACTGGGTATTGGGAAGCGCGTAATAGCCGCCGTCGTATTCGTAGGGGACCATCGCGCTTTCGAAGAATAAGTACTGGGCGTCGGGATCATCCATCCTCCCCTCGTTGTAATCGACATTGGGATCGCATAAGCCGTCCGCCGCGTTCTTCGCGGAACAAATACCGGTTACTTCGTAGAATTCGGGGAACCCGGAAATATCCTTAACCGCTTTACGCATCGCATAGTTAACCGGCAAACCGTTATCGACGTTAATGGCGACGTCGGGACCTATCCCCGCTAGCGTCGCGGAAAGCAAAACCGACGGGGCGACGACTTTCAAGTCGACGTTAACTCCGTATTGCTCGGTAAACGTGTTGGCAAGCAACGTGTTAATAGCGTTTGCTTGTTCCCGACCGGCGACGGCGCTGGTCAGAAACCAGACTTCAATGCTCTTATCGCTGTCAATAGACGGAAGTTTACCGACTAACTCGTAATCAAAACTGAAAGAGAGGAAAAATGCTCTAATATCAAACCAAGTCTTAGCGAAAAAATTTGATCTCGCTTTCGGCAATTGTTGCATGGAAGTGTGAATCCACAAACATTCAACCGTAAGCGACTGCTCTTTGATATCGCTGATCCAAGTGCCGAGCGCCGAAAGGTTTTTGGCGAAATCATTCAGACGCTGCTGGATGGTCCGCGGTTTTTTATGCATTTTTCTTAACTGAATCGCCATCTTGTCAATGACGGCAACCTTGTCGCTCTTTTCGCCGGAGATCTCCGTAATTCTTCTGGATACTTCCTCCAAGGCTTCCGCCGATTCCTTAATGGTTTCTAAAGTGCCTTCGACCCTGGCGTTTTCGCCGTACAAGTAATATTCTTGATACGGGTCGGGGTTAACGGTCGTGATGGCGATTATCCGAATATATAGATTATTCAACCTGTCGACGACTCTTTGCACCTTGTCAATTTGCTCGCTGTAATCGCCGAGAGTCGCTTCCAACGTTATCGTGTTGACTTTCCCGCCTTCAAGATAAAAGGCAAACGGCTCGTCGGAGGTTCCAAGCGTCACGTTTCTAAAATCGCTGCTGTAAGCGAATCGCGCGCTGTTCGCCTCGATAAAAGGAATTTCACCGTTAATATAGACGCGCCGGGTGGAGAAAAGCCCGCGCGACGTGTCTTGCCGCGAACGGAAAGTTATGTAGTACAATCCCGACTCGCAGTCGGTCATGTCGATTTCCCAGGTGATGGCGTCTCCCGGCGTTGACCACTTGCTGCCGCCGATGGCGTTAAGTTTCATCTTTACCGGGTGCACCGGGACGTTCTTCGGGTCGGTCCGGTCGGATATCGCGTAAAGGGTCGGCGCCGTTCTTTCGGTCGCGTCCTCCCCCTCGATTCTAATCGGCTCTTCAAGACTCGCGATGTCGTTATAACCTAACAGCGCGTAATGATCGCGATACTCCTGATACGTCTGAAGCGGCTTGTATGACGTTATGCCGATCGAGACGATTGCCATCGACTCGCGGATCGATTCGAAGGTTATCGTGTTTTCCCCTTGTTTGAAATAAAGCAAATACGGCTCGACAACATAACCGGCGTGGTCGCGGATATATTCCCTGCGGGAAATATTATCAACTTCCACTTGGCGCGGTTTCATGTCGTTTCCGCCGATGTCCTGAATAATCTCTCCCTCGTCCTTCCAATAACGCGGGAATTTGATATTGATTAAATCCTCATACTGCAGCGGGTACTCGAGAGATGTGTTGGTGTCAATGTTTTCATTGACGATAATTTTTCTTTCGATGGTCGCGCCGCCTTGCTTATACGGGAAATAATCCACGTAAACACGATACAACCCCTCTTCAGGGATATTCGGTATCGTCCAGGTGGCAAATCCGCGCTCGGTGGTTAAATAAGCGTCGACCTCTTGGCCCGCGTTATCCTTGATTGTCACAACGCCAAAACCGTCGGAGTTGTCGCTCGCCACCGCGGACGTTCCGGAAATGATAATGTCATTTTCAAGTTGCGGCAACATACCGCGGTTGCGTAATTCGTCAAAACTCAATTCATAATCGTCCAATGCGTCCGCAGGCAACCCTTGCCGTAATTTCAGAAAATCTTTATAGCTGCCATCCGGTATAAGCACGTTTGGCGCAATTGATTGCGAATAAACGTGATTGGGGTTAAAACTTTGAATGATTACAACGGCAAACACCGTTAACAAGGCGACCAAAAGAAAAAGCCCCACTCCTCTTTTGATCATTTTTATGTCGATTTTAAATTTACCCTTCATTTTCTCCACCTCTTATATAATTTAGTGTCGCTTCAAGAAAACGATAGAATTTTTCTATGTATGAGATGCTGCTCGCCAGCCCTCCCGATTTATTCCGCTCAAGCCACAATCTTTTTTGCTCGTCAAGGAAACTTTCTCGGCCGGCGATAACGGCCGCGAGCAAATCCATCCGTGTTTTCAAATTAATGTTCTTGTTATAAGCTATATTGAGAACAAGAATATTTCTTAAAAAGGCGATCGTCTGCAGGTATTCGGCTTTGATAATATGAGCGTCTTCCGCTTCCATCGAGGCCGTCTCGACCTCTTTTTCTTTCGCCGTCAAAAACGCGTCCAGCAATAAATATTTATCATAGTCGAGAACGAGCGATGCCGTTCTTTGATGATAATATTCGCAAGGATCGTCCTCGCCGACGGCGTGCGCGGCCCACATGAAATTATGGAACGCGGCGGTGCCGTTGGAACGATACTCATTGAGGTAACGATAATAATTTCCCAAATCAAGCGCCGCGTCGGTCATAATGTTTTTCCCGTCGCGATATACGCGGCGGTTAAGATAATCTCGGATTCTTAAGTATGTCCCCTCCGCCACGCGCCAACTCATCATCGCGGCGTAAACCAGCGGCGGATAAGAGACGGGAAGGAATTGCAGGTGACCGAAATCTCCCCAATCGGTAAGCAGGATTCCCTCGCCGCCGTAAATTTTCGTGTAAACGCACGCGTTGGCGATGTTTTCCCACCAATCCTGCGTCCTCCCGGCAAAACTGCACCAACTGGTCGTGCCGGGAGCGGCCATGAATTTAATCCCTAATTCCTTAAGTTTTTTCAAGTTCCGCGAAAACGGGTAATTGGCGTCGTACCCCCAATCGACAAATATCATGTCGTCGGGAAGCCGGCGCAATAGCTCGGGATGATTAATCAATACGTCTCCCCAAATAAGCGGAATCTTGTCATATTTTTTAATCTCCTCGTAGGCTTTCAAAACATAATCGATATAGACGTTCCCCAAACCTATGCGCTCGCATTCTTCCTTCGACTTGCCTTTTCCCAACTCGAAAGGCTCGTCAAAATTCATGTTGAAATATTTTGAGGAAGAAATCGAAAGCATATCTTTGTATAATTTTTTGATAAGCTCCAAAGACCCTTCGTCGAGCGGGTTTAGCGTGCTTGGCTTTCGCATCCTCCCCCAAAGGAATATGCCCTCCGGCATTTCGGCCAAATCCTTAAATTCCTCTTTTTCCAACCATTTTGTCATATGGCCAAACCCGTTTTGATTCGGAACCAAATCAACAAACCGGTCGCGGGCGTATTCTTCGAGTTCCCGGTATTCCTCGACTGAGATATACCCGTCATCCTCCAAGTAACGTTCAAAAGAAGGATAACCGAAACTGAAACCCTCGACATAAAGCTCCAAATGATTCATTTTCAAGTCGCTCATAATGTCGATAATTTTTTTGACCGTGGACACTTTGGGAACTTTGTCGCGGCTGATGTCGATCATAAACCCGCGCGTTTTCAAATCCGGCTCATCCTCGATTAATAAGGTCCTAACGCGGCCGGGCGCCGCTTCTATAAGCTGTAACAAAGTGACGGCGGCGTAAAAAGCTCCGTTTTCACTTTTGGAGTGGACGGTAATCTTTTTCTCGCCGATTTCCAACCGATACGCCTCGTCAGGAAGCTCCGGATCGGACAAAAACAAGATATCGGCGTCGCCGGCGTTCCCTTCAGCGCAATCTATGGAGGCGGATAGCCTATTAAAAACGTTTACCATTTTCCAATTAAAAAAAATGATGAATTTATCAGGCAAAATATAATAGATATTGCTTGTAAAATTCATCTTCTTTACGTGGGGATAAATTTTATACATAGATTCTCCTCATTTCCCGGTCAAAACCATGGATCTCCTCTGTTTCCTATGTGTTATTATATTATAAAAATCGCTTTTTTTCAAGGTGTAATTAAATATTTGTTACCCAATTTCTAGTAGGCCGCCGGGCCGTCTCCCCGGCGACCTTATGAAAGAAGCAGCCCGCAAAAACAAAAAGGCTGATGAAAATTCAGCCTCTTAGATTGGTTGGGCCGGTTTGGTCCATAAACGCTTTAGTCTTTTCCTCGCCTCAACAAGCGACGAGATGTCCTCAATATGCAGATGTTTATAGGTGAAGAAAATCGTTCCTTTTATGTTGGGATAATTTTGATTATATCGAAGCTGGTTGATAATTTCGTCGGGATTGCTCCAATTCCCTTCGTCGCGATAACGATATAACCCTTGTCCCATATATAGTTTAGTTCCGGTCTCGGCGGCGATGCCCGCCCACCATTTGGCAAGATCGGCGTATTTGACGACCTCATAGGTCGTTCCGTCTTCGGTTGTCCGCCAGTTATCAAACTCGAAATAGTTTTGCGGGACGACGTAATCAATCCAGCCCTTCTTCATCCAATGATAGATATCGGCGTAAAGACCGGCGTAGCAGGTAAAGCAAGTGTGATGATTATCCGAGCCTTTATCCCACGCCGACTCGTTGACGACGTCAAACCATTTGCTGTTGGTGCGATAAATACCGAAGGGGCTAATCCCGAACTCGACTTTTCGCGGCAATGTCTTCAGTTTGTCGGCAATCTTTTCTATCAGGCGGTTGATATTGTCGCGGCGGTAATCGCCGAGACTTTCAAAGCCGGAAGCGGCAAACTTCTCGTTTTCCCGCTCGTCAACGATGGCTTCGTAAGGATAAAAATAATCATCCATATGAATAGCCTTCACGTTGTATTTCCGGGCGATTTCCAACGCGCTTTCCGACACGAATTCCCGGACCTCTTCGCTCGACGGGTCAAGAATGAGTTTGCTTTGAACCGTCTCAATCACCAAATCCGGACGCAAACGGGCGAAATTATTCTCGGCAAGGGTGTTTAAAAACTCCTTCTTCGACATCTCTAAATCGGCCAACTTCCGGTTCGTAACCCGATAAGGATTTAGCCAGGCATGAACTTCGACGCCGGCCTCCGTCGCCTTCTCGACAAACCAGCCGAAAACGTCGAACCCCGGGTATGCGCCTTGTTTGCCCGTTATAAACTCGCTCCACGGGTTCAAATCCGATTGGTATAAAGCGTCGTTGCACGGCCTGACCTGGAATACAATCGTGTTTAGATTATATTCCTTGACTTTATCGATTACCGACAATAAAAACTGTTGATAACTTTCGATCGTTTCTAAAAGCGGCAAATCGATATTGGCCACGGTAGAAAACCATACCCCCCGAGTCTCCTTCTCTTTTTCAACATATTCCGCCGGCGCGAGAATTTCCCGATCGCTGCGAAAATATGTGACATTCCCTTCTTTATTAAATCTTCTAATCGGTTTCATATAAGTTTAAGCGTTTAGCAGCCGACACGCTTCCTCCTTTCGCGCAATTTAAAACAAAAGGCTATTGGTATAGTTCCTCAAGCAACAACAAAGTTTTCGCATTAGCGTCAAATTCGACTTCAATTCCAATCGGAAGATTGATGAACGGGAAAGAATGACCGGAACTAAAATTATAGATCGCCGGTTTCCCACAAGATTTCATGTATTGTTCAACGATGTCGCGACATTGCCATGTCGAGGCGGCATCGTCACAATTACTGAACGAGCCAAAGACAAAACCCTTGGCTTTTGCCAATTTACCGGAAAGCCTTAATGTCGATAAGTAACGATCGATGCGATACGGTTTCTCGTCAACATCCTCCAAGAACACGATTTTATCGGTAAAATCAACTTCGTACGGGGTTCCTTCCATAGCGGCAACCAAACTCAAGTTCCCGCCGATAAGAATGCCCCGGGCCGCGCCGCCAACGATCGTTTCGGCGTCATCGTAAGGATTTTTCAGAACCCGTCCCTTTTGATTTTGAAACAATAACGCTTCAAAATCGCGACGGGAAAACTCGTCAAAACCGGGATTTCCAAGATACACGCCGAGCGCCCCGTGCGCGGTTGGGATGCCGGCGTATCGATATATCGCGTTTAATAATACCGTAATATCGCTAAACCCGACAAAAAGTTTCGGTCGCGAAGCGATTAGGCGGTAATTGAGTTTATCAACAATCCGGCTCGAGCCGTACCCGCCCAGCATGCAAATGATCGCGGCGATACTTTCATCCTCGAACATATCTTCCAAGTCCCGAGCCCTAAGATCATCGTCGCCCGCCAAATAACCGTAAGCCGCCCCGAGACTCTTCCCGTAGCGAACCGAAAGCCCGAGCCCGTTTAAATATTCTTCCAGCGCGGGAATCCGCGGCGAACGGGTTGAAATAGAAAAAGCGGGACAAATAATACCTATCGCATCCCCCTTTTTCAATTTAGCCGGTTTCATTTTTACAATTCCATTTTCGTGAATTTCTGATAACCGAAAACATTAAAGCATTGCGCGTGCTTATATTTCGCCAGGCATCCCCTGACATAAGTCAGGTGCGTGTAATAATCGTAATAACGGAAGGACGGGCTGTTCATGATGAACCAATGTTTCTTTATCGCCTCGGTCCATAGTTCGTACCCGTCGCCGCAGTTAACGTAAATATAAGGGTCAAAGCCTTCCCGGTCTTCCCAATTCTCAGCGAAATAAACCGGCGCCCAGGCTTTCTCTCCCTCAAGCTTATCGCCGTCGTAGACAGCAGCCAAAAACGCGGCGTCAACAACGATTTTATGGCAATTGGCATGATCCTTGTGCATGCTGTTTTTCCAATGGGTGAAAATAATGTTGGGCCGGTATTTCCTAATCGCGGCGGCGACCTCGAAACGGACCTTCTCGTTATCGGGCAACTCGCCGTCCGGATAATCGAAAACTATCGCCTCGCCTTTAAGCATCCGCGCGAACTCTTCCGCCTCGCGGACTTTCTGCTTGCGATACTCGCTTACCGGGACGTCTTTGGGGTTCCCCCTTTCCCCGGCGGTAAGGGCCATGGTAACGATTTTATCGCCTTTAAGCGCCTGATGGGCGAGCACGCACCCGGTCGTAAGTTCCATGTCGCCGACATGACCGCCGATGGCCATAATCGTTTTGCTCATTTTACCAATTCCTTTCTCATGATTGCAAACGACTGAACGACGCGCATTCCGGCGTAAAGATAAATTTCGCGGGCCGGGTTAGCGGCGCCCGTGTGCAGGGTCATAAATTTCGCGCCGTTATTTTTCGATTCCTCGCAAAGCATGCAGAACAGCGCTTTGCCCAGTCCCCGTCTTTGCGCCTTCGGGTGCACGCCGAGACCGGCGAGAAACGCCCTTCCTGACGGCATCGTCGCCAAGGGGCCGGTAAAACCCAATATTTCGCCGTCTTTTTGCGCGATAATTACCGGCGCCGGTTTTTCTTTTTTCAGGTTATCGCCGATTTGTCGGCGCCAATCCTCGTTTTTCAAAGCGTCAAATAGCTCGTCGAACCCGTAATGTTTTTCCGGGTCATAAAGGGTTATCGTGTATCCCTCTTCCGCGTTGGCTTTCATCCTCTTCACCACCGCGTCCGGGAGCTTGTATTCGCTCAGGTTTACGTGATAGGCGTCTTCCTGGCCGTTGACATTATAACCGTTCGCGAGCAACAGGAAATAAAACGGCGAATTAAAAGGAATTGCCGGGGCGTTGGGATGCTCGTGCCGGTCATAACCGGGCACGAGCCATTCCAATTTAACCGGGTTGAAGAATAGACAACGGACATATGTTTTGCCTTTGCCTTTTAAAAAGTCTTCCAAGGCAAGCAGGATTTTCGTGCCAATTCCGCGCCGCCAGTAATTTTTATCAACGGCGACGCACGTTACGTAACCGGGCGTTTCCCGCGGATCCTTGCCTTGGTTATTGTATACGGCGTTTCCGAAACCGATTATTTTCCCTTCCTTGACGGCGACGAGCAAACCGTCTTCGTCGAAATGGGGGTTATCCAAGAATTTCGCCCTAAAAGTCTCCGCGGAAAACGGCGCGTAAACGCTGTGCGGGCAAACGCTCTCGTTCCACAGGTTAATAACGTCATTTATCATTGATGGTTCAAACTTTTTGATTTCCATTTTTCCTCCGATGATAAAAATGGCTAATTATATAATTCCCGAGTTTAGATCTGAACGGGATAATTTTTAAATTGGCGCGGGTCGGATGCACCCGGTTTGTCAACAAGGCGAAACCGACGTTATTGGTCTTATCGATAAAAATATTGGTTCCCGTGAAACCGGTATGCATTATCGTCTCCGGACTCGCCAAATCGCCTGCCGAGGGGTAACTACCCTGCAAGATCCAACCCAAACCGCGGCGATTGCAGTCAAGGGAAACGCCGGTCCTCATTTCCACCTGCGGCCTAAAAAGTAAATCCACGGTCGGTTCCGACAAAAACCTGCGCCCGCGGAACACGCCGCCGTTTAGGATCATTTCAATGAAATGGACAAGATCGGCCGCCGTCGAGAACAACCCGGCGTGGCCGGCGACGCCGCCCAGTATATAAGCCTTTTCATCGTGAACGTCGCCGCGAAGATAACCGTCGTAAATCTCATCACGGCGCTCTTCCGTCGGCGCGCAGCGCGCCTTGTCCCGGGGATTATACCCGGTATCGTTCATCTCGAGCGGTTTGAATATATTCTCGCGGGCGAAAACATCAAGCGCCATGCCGCTCGCCGCCTCGACCGTCAATCCCAATAGGATAAACCCGATATCGGAATACACTATCTTGGCGTTCTTCTCGTAAACGGGGTCGAACATCCAAATCTTGTCCAAAGTCTCTTCCCTGCTTTTTAGTCGCGCCGCCCTCGGAATATCGGCCGGAAGCCCGGACGAATGCGTCAACAAGTCCCAGATAAGGATATTTTTATGGCGAAACTCGGGCAGGTAATTCGCGACGGGATCGTAAAGGCGGATCCTACCGCTTTCAAGCAAAAGCATGACGGCGGTCGTCGTGCAAACCACTTTGGTGACGGAAGCCAAATCATATAACGTGTCGGGAGAATTCGGCTCCTTTTCCGGGTACAGGCTTCTATTCCCGAGGCAGCCGGTATAAACCTTCCCCCCCGCGACCAGACAATAATTCGCGCCGGGGAAAGCCCCGTCCTTTATCGCTTCGTCAATAAGTTCGTTTATTTTTTCAATCATCTTCTTTTCTCCGGATAATTTTATCTTGATAACGGTTATAAAAGTTTTTATAACATATCTTGGCGATCTCTTCCTCGCCGTAACCCCGGCGCCGCATCCCTTCGACTATCAAGCCGGCGCGGGTAACGTCAACAACGTCGCGAAGGTTGCTTTCGGGAAATTCCTCGGTAAAATAATCCATAAAGTCAAAACCGAAAGCCACATTATCTACGCCGATCAATTTCACCGCGTGATCCAAATGATTCAAAAAATACTCGACCGTCTGCTCTTCTCTTTTCCTCGACACGAAATTACCGGCGAGGGTCAACCCCAGAAGGCCGCCCGCGTTCTTAAGCGCCTTAGCCTGCTCGTCGGTAAGATTGCGGCGGTGATCGCAAACCGCCTTTAAATTACCGTGAGAAAATATAACGTTGCGGGGGCCGCGGGCGATAACGTCGTAAAAACTCTTCTCGTTTAAGTGGGCCAAATCAACGATCATTCCCAACTCGTCCATCTTATCGAGCAATCTTTTCCCCTCGGCCGTAAGGCCGCGGTCGGGATCCCCCTTAACGCCGGTGGCGTAACGGTTTTCCTCGTTCCATGTCAGCGACGCGTGGCGAAAGCCCAGGCGATAAAAATACTCGATTTCGGGCGCGGCGGGTAAATTTCTTAACCCTTCGAAACCCAAAACGATTTCAAATTCGGAAAACGCCGGCGCGGGCAGTTCCGAAAGAGCCGTCGCGACCGCCGTTTTTAAATCGAAATCATCGGGCGAATAAAGCGTCCAAATACCGCCGACAACCGGCGAGGATTTCAACTGCTCCCGGTGATACGAGGCAAAGCGTCCTTCGACGCCTTTTTCCTTTTGGATATAAAGATCATAAAGAATATCGGTATGCAAATCAAAAATTTTCATTCCGTCACCCCGAAATCGCACGTCGCGACTAAATCGTCCAAGCTTTGGCGCCTGATAGCCTCGGTTATCTTATCGCCTTTAACGAAAATAACCGCTCCCCGTTGCAGACCGTTATAATTCATCGACATCGAGTAACAATAAGCCCCGGTGGCGTAGACGACGATTATGTCGCCTATTCGCACCTCATCGATATTAACCGCCTCGGCGATAATATCCGCGCTCTCGCAGCATTTGCCGACGACGTCGTAAAAGTTAAATGAAGGATAGGGATCGGAATCATCATCCGGCTCGGCGACCCTGTTGGCGACTTCTACCGTGAATTTCGCCTGGTACAAGGCGGGGCGGATATTGTCGCTCATGCCGCCGTCGATAAAGATATACTTCTTCCCGCCGAATGTCTTTTTCAACAGGCCGACCCGGTATAAGGTAAAACCGCTGTCGCCGACGAGCGCCCGTCCCGGTTCAATCATTAGTTTTTTTAGTTTCAGGCCGTATTTTTCAACGCGCGATTCGACCGTTTTGATGATTTCGGTCAAAACCCAGCGCAAATCAACCTCGGCGTCGTTTTCAAGATATTTAATCGCGAACCCGCCCCCCAAATTGAGGACGTCTACTTCCATGCCGTATTTTTGCGCGAACCTTTTTGTAAAGTTGAGCATCGTTTGCGCCGCCGCGATAAAAGACTTCGGGTTATTGATTTGCGAGCCGATATGGCAATGAAACCCGTCCAAACGCAAATATTTCGCCCGGCGGTAGATATCGACAACTTTATCAATTATTTCCTCGTCGTGAATCGATTCGCCGAACTTCGACGACAACAGCGACGTCTCGATATAAGCGTGGGTATCGGCATATATGCCCGGGTTAATGCGAAACAATGTATTAATGTGTTTTTCTTTTTTTTCCGATAAATCTTTCAGGCGCGCGAGCTCGGTATAACTGTCGACGACGACATACTCGACGCCCATTTCCACGGCTTTTTCTAATTCCCCGTTCGATTTATTATTTCCATGTAACAAAATCCGGTTATTTGGAAAACCGCTTTTTTCAATCAGATGCAGGTCGCCGACGCTGACGGCGTCAATGCTGATATCGCGCCCGGCAAGTATTTTACATAAATACGGGGCTAGAAAGGCTTTCGAGGCATAAACGATTTCCGTCGCGAATTTGTCGCTTCGAAAATACTCTTTAAAAATATTTATTTTCTCGATAATCCCTTCCTCGTCGTAAACATAAAGCGGGGTCCGGTACCGAGCAGAAAGCTCGGATAAGGAAAAATCCCCGATATATAATTCGCCGTTTTTTACTGTCATTGATTTCGTACGCATAAATTTGTTACCGGTCCTTGCTATTTTATTATAACATAATACGCTTTTATTGTTAACTAATATCGATAATTTCCGTAAGAAGCCCTATGAGCTCGTCCTTTGTTTTCACGGTCATCAGCCGTTTTCGCGCGTGACGGATATTCGCCAGCCCCTTTAAATACCATGCCGTCCATGACCGCATTTCCATCACCGCGACGGGCTCCGGCTTCTCTTCCAACAATAACGAGAAATGCCTTAAACACAATTCGATTTTTTCCTTGAATCCCGGCGGTTCTTTGAGCGGTAATCCGGAAAAATAATCGACCATGTCGCGAATCAGCCAGGGATTTCCAAGCGCGCCGCGACCGACCATTAAATAATCAACCCCGGTGACTTCGGCCATTAGCGCCGCGTCCTCAACCGATTTAATGTCTCCGTTTCCAATAACGGGGATGCGAACCGCTTCCTTGACCGCGCGGATATAATCCAAATTAACTTTTCCTCGGTACAAGTCGGTTTGCGTCCGGCCGTGAATCGTGATCATCGAAGCTCCTGCTTTTTCGACAGCGCGGGCAATCTCGACGCAATTTATATGCTTATGATCGAACCCGGCGCGGATTTTCACGCTCACCGGTTTGCTTACGGCGCTTGCGACGGCGCTGACAATCTCAGCCGCCTTCTTCGGGTCTTTAAGCAGGGCGCAACCGGCATTCGCCTTTAAAACCTTGCGCACGGGACACCCCATATTGATATCAAGGATGTCAAACTCCGCTTTTCTCTCAAGCAGGCGCGCAGCCTCGGCCAAAGTTTCCGCCTCGCCGCCAAAAACCTGCAAAGCCACCGGCCTTTCCTCCGGGTAAGTTTTCGCGAGTTCCCATGTTTTATCATTATCATAGAGTAGGCCGTTTGCGCTAATCATTTCGGAAAAAACCAACCCGGCGCCAAACTCCTTCGCGATGCGTCGGAAAGCCGGATTAGTATAACCGGCCATCGGGGCCAGGACTATTCTGTTTTTTATGTCTACGTTTCCTATCTTCATCATCGCTTATCTTAAGATTATTATAACATGAAACCGAACAAATGCAAACATAACTTTCAATCGCGCGGCTCGATTTCGAAGTTTGCGTAAATCAAGGTTATTTGCTCGAACATTGATCGCAAGTTCTCTAGATTGTCAAGGTCAGTGCGCACGCTCTGTAATTTTCCGCACCAGCTGAAGACGTGATCGCCGATCGCTATGACCGACGGCGGTATATACACCTCGACAAGCGAGCTGCAGGCAAAAAAAGCGTGGGGATTGATCTTTCTAACCTCGTCGCCGATTATTAGCTCCTTAAGCATGCTGCATCCGGAAAAAGCCTGAACGCCGATAATCTCCGCGTGGATCTCGGCCCTTTCGACGCGAGTGCAGTTTTCGAAAACACCGGCGCCCATCGTTTTCAAAGAAGCGGGCAGGACGATCTCCGCGATCAAATCACAATTGTAAAAGGCCAAATCCCCGATATGCGAAAGCGTCGCGGGAAATACCGCTTCCGTTAACGCCCAGCAATCGGCGAAAGCCTCGGCGCCGATTACTTCGAGCCCCTCGGGAAACTCAATCTTTGTAAGAGAGCGGCAGTTATAAAACGCCCGCTCCGCGATTTCCTTTAAAGAAGCGGGGAAAACAACGTTTTTAATCCGGAGATTGTCTTGAAAAGCCCCGGCGGAAATACCGATAACGGGGATTCCGTCAAGCTCGTTCGGAATAACGACCGTTTCTTCGTCGCCATAATAAGCGCCGATATAATAGCCGCCATCAGCGTACTCGGTCTTAAAATCAATCCTTTCGTAAACGGGCGCGATTACGATATCGGAAGTAATGTTTTCAAAATTCTTATCCCAACCGAGAAAAACATAACCCGCGCGCTCCGGCGGCTCCGGGCTTAACGCGGCCTCGCCGTGTAAAACCGTTGCTTCCGCCAATACCAGGCCTTCCCAATCAACAAAAACAACCGTATACGCGCGCTTTTGATAACGCGCCCTGACGATCAGGTCGCCGGTTATATTATCCAAAGGCTGATCCCAACCGATAAACTCATAACCCTCGCGTTCCGCCGCGGGAGGATTATCGATTCCCGTCCCGTACTCGACCTCCATGGCCTCAATCACGCTGTCGTCGTAATCGAGAAACTTAACCGTTAATACTTTTTTCGCCCATTGCGCGTAAAGCGTCGTGTTTCCGGTAAAAATGGAATTATCGTCATACTTACGGCCGGCCTCGTCATGCCAACCCAAAAATTCGCGACCCTCCATTTGCGGGAGAGGAAGGTTTACCGGCTCGCCGCCCACCTCGATGTCGGGAAATAGTTTTTCCCCGTCGGAGTAAAACGAGACCGTGTATTTTTCCCCTCCGCATGCCGTTAAAAATAAAAGCAAAACTAAAAACGCAAGCGATAATTTTCTCATTTTCCCAAACTTTCTTATAATATTTTCTCAACAAAAAGAAGGGTTGATATCAACCCGTTTGTTTTAGGTATTCTTTAATTTTACTGCCCAAACCGGCGGCGAGCAACGCCTTCGCGCAATCGGGAAGAAAAAATGCCGCCAAGCCGGAAAGCGCGTTAAAATAAGAGGCGCTCATGACGAGCGATAAAGATACCGCTCCCGCCAGATAAACAAGCGCGACCCCGAATATGATATTGACGGCCGTCAGCCGTAAAAACGACCGGTCGCCGCGAAAGCAAGCGATCAAAAATGCGGCTAAGGGAAAGGCAAGAATAAATCCCCCGGTCGGCCCCGCCAAGACGGACGGCCCGCTTTGGTAGTTGCTGAAGACGGGGAGGCCGATTATTCCGATCGTTATATATAAAACCATGCTTAGGAAAGCTTCCGCCGGGCGGAGCATTATCCCCGCCATCATCACGACTAGCGTTTGCAAGGTGACGGAAACATTAAGCGCCGAGAGCGGCACGGAAGGAAAAACGACCGTCAAGACGCACATCATTGCGGTAAAAGCCGAAACGCTGACCATGCTTTTAATCTTCATAATTACATTAAGGTGAACATAATCTCACATTCGCAAGCCAGCTCATCGCCAACCTTCGCAATCCCCTTGCTCACGCCAAAGGCCCCGCGTTGCTTAATAAGCACCGCTTCCAAGGTCAGCGTATCCCCGGGGATGACCTTCCGTCGAAATTTCGCCGCTCGGATACCGGCGAAATACGCGGTCTTGCCCTTGTTTTCCTCGGCAAGAAGCAACGAAACGGCCCCGACCTGCGCCAGCGCCTCTACAATCAAAACGCCGGGCATAACGTGTTCCTGAGGAAAATGTCCCTGGAAATACGGATCTCCCGCCGTCACGCATTTAACGCCGACCGCTCTTTTTCCCACTTCCAATTCATCTATCCGATCTACCAACAAAAAGGGATGACGGTGCGGAATCACTTCTTGGATTTGATTGCTGTTTAACACCATCTGCTTCATCTCCTAATTCTCATATTTTTTCAATATTAGCGCGGCGTTTTGACCGCCGAAACCAACGTTTATATTTATCGCATAATCCACGACGCGGCGCACCGCCATGTTTGGCGTGTAATTCAAATCGCACTCGGGATCATATTCTTGGTAATTAATCGTCGGCGGGCAAATCCCGTCGGTAATCGCTTTGACGGTCATAATCGTCTCAATCGCGCCGGTCGCGCCCAGGCTGTGTCCCATCATCGACTTCGTGCTGCTGATATTTACCTTGTAGGCGCGCTCTCCCAGCGCTTTTTTAATCGCCAGAGTTTCCAATCGGTCATTATAGGGGGTCGAAGTCCCGTGGGCGTTTATATGGTCAATCGCCTCGGCGTTGACCCCGGCGTCAAGCAACGCGAGTTTTATCGCCTTGGTTATGCCCTCGGCCGTTTCGTCCGGGGCGGTGATATGATAGGCGTCGCAAGTCGAGCCGTAACCCACCAGTTCGGCATAAATCGGCGCGCCCCTTTTTTTCGCGTGTTCAAGTTCCTCAAGCATCAAGACCCCCGCTCCCTCGGCAATCACGAACCCGCTGCGGCGACGGTCAAACGGCATGCAGGCGTTTTCCGGGTCGTTTGACATATTAAGAGCCCGCATCGCCGTGAACCCGCCGACGCCGAGCTCATTAATCGGCGCCTCCGTCCCGCCGCCGAAAGCAATATCCAAATATCCGTCCCGGATATAACGAAAAGCCTCGCCGATGGAGTTGGTTCCCGACGAACAAGCGGTAACGACCGGAAGATTGGGGCCGTGGACTTTGTATTTAATCGCAATATGGCCGCCGATTAAATTGATAATCGCGTTGGGAACGAAAAAAGGCGATACTCTATCCGGTCCATTTTCGTGCGATTTTCGCGATTCCACGTTAATTGTCTGAATACCGCCGATGCCGCTCGTGACGAACACCCCGAACCGGTCCCGGTCAATATCGGCGCCTTCCAACCCGGCGTCCTCATAAGCCTGCGTCGCGGCAATCAACGCGAAAATTCCCGCCCGGTCCAGGCGCCGGGCCTCGCGCAGCTCGAGATATTTCCCGATATCCAAGTTTTTTACCTCGCCGCCGATTCTGACCTTCATCTTTGATACGTCAAACTGGGTGATGTAATCGATCCCGTTTTTTCCGTTGACGACTGCGTCCCATGTCTCGGCAACCGTGTTGCCTACGGGCGTCACCGCGCCCATTCCCGTAATAACAACTCTTCTTTTCATCTTATCACCCCGTTAATTCATTACCATGCCGCCGTCGACGTTGATGACCTGGCCGGTTATATAATCCGAAAGATCGGAAGCCAAAAACGCGACCAAATGCGCTACGTCTTCGGGAGTTCCCTGCCTTCCCAGGGGAACGGCATTAATGATTTGTTCAATAAAGCGCGAATCGAGTTGCCGCGTCATTTTGGTATCGATAAAACCCGGGGCGACTGCGTTAACGCAAACGCCGCGCTTCGCGAGTTCGCGGGCCAAGGCTTTGGTCAAACCGATAATTCCCGCTTTCGACGCGCAATAATTGGTTTGGCCGATATTGCCGATCAAGCCGACGACCGAGGAAATGTTAATGATTTTCCCCGCGCGGTTTTTACTCATGATTCTGGCGGCGTGTTTACAACAATTCCAGGCGCCCTTAAGATTAACGGCGATTACCTTGTCGAAATCTTCCTCCGTCATCCTTAAAATCAACGTGTCGATATTAATGCCGGCGTTGTTCACGAGAATATCAAGCCG
>DGED01000053.1:0-6459 GCA_002385755.1 Caryophanales bacterium UBA3935
AAGTCAAGAACCTGAGCCGGGGAGAAGAAGCGCGCGAGATCATAAGCGCCGATCGCGGCCCCGTCTTTGATCATGTGAAGCGGCGCGTCAATATGAGTGCCGGTATGCAAATTAAGCGATAAATTTGTTTCCGTGACATAGCCGTTTTCCGTAACTTCGAAAACCGGTTTCTTTTCCGGTTTATTTTTATAGACGAAAACATTTGGGTTAAGTTCCATCGATATATCATAAATCTTCATTTTCTCCTCCTTGCAGGACTAGCCATTTTTTCCCGTCCGCGGCGACGATCCTTTCGGCTTCCGCGGGACCCCAAGCGCCGGGACGGTAATTGGGAAACGGGGGAACGTCGTTTTTCCAAGCCTCGCGGATCGTGTCAACAAACTCCCAGGCGGCCTCGACCTCGTCCCAACGGGCGAAGAGCGTCGCTTCCCCGCGCATGGCGTCTAACAGCAGTTTTTCGTAGGCTTCCGGGGAATTAAAGCCGATCTCGCAGTTCTGGCAAAAATCCATCTTCACGGGGATGATGTTGTGACGGGCGCCGATTTCCTTGGCGTTAAAGCGAAGGAAAACGCCCTCCTCCGGCTGGATTTTAATCACCAGGATGTTGTTTTTGGCGTTAATGCCGCGGTAGGCGGCGTTTTTAAACTCAATGATGATCTCCGTCGCTTTGACGGGCATTCTCTTTCCGCTGCGAAGGTAAAAGGGCACCCCCCGCCAGCGATCGTTTTCAATGAATAGTTTCATCGCCACGAACGTTTCCGTCGGCGAATTTTTATCAACGTTTACTTCGTCGCGGTAGGCAAGCGCGTCATCGCCCACGCCGTATTGCCCGCGAACGACGTAACGCGCGACTTCGTCGGGCGAATATCTTCTTAAGGCTCTTAAGACTTTTACCTTCTCGTCGCGGATTTCTTGGTCGGAAAACTCCGCCGGTCTTTCCATCGCGATAAGCGATATCAATTGTAAAAGATGGCTCTGGATCATGTCGCGAATTTCGCCGGCGTTGTCGTAATAATGACCGCGGGCGCCGACGCCGCGCGTTTCCGCGGAGAGAATCTGAACCTGCTCGACGTGGTCGCGGTTCAAGAGCGGCTCGAAGATGGCGTTGGCGAAACGGATCGCCATGATGTTTTGGAACATTTCCTTGCCGAGGTAGTGGTCGATGCGGAAGATGTTTTTTTCGGAAAACACCGCGGTGATTTGGTCGTTCAGCTCTTTTGCCGTGCGGAGGTCGGAGCCGAACGGCTTTTCGATCATACAGCGGCTGTGCCCGCCGTTCGTCCGCAGGCATTTTTTCTTGAGATTGGCGACGATCGTCGCGAAATGTTCGGGCGCCACCGCAAGATAGTAAATCCGGTTACCGCCGGTTTGCGCTTCCGCGTCGATTTCGCGCAGGTATTCGGCGAGGCGGCAGTAGTCGTCATGGAGAAAATTGAAACGGAAATAACGGATTCTCTCCTTTAGCCTTTCCCAGATATCTTCTTTCAGCGAAAAGCGCGAATGGCGGGCGATTGATTCTTTCACGAGCCGCGCGTACTTTTCCGTGTCGTAATCGCGCCTGCCGACGGCGACAATCGCAAAATTCTCGGGGATATTGCCCTCGTGGGCGAGGTTATAAAACGCGGGCATCAGTTTGCGGTGGGTGAGATCGCCGGTCGCGCCGAAGATAACAAAAGCGTTGTTCATCGGCGGCTTATTCCTTGGGCGTTACTTTATGTCCGCCGAACTCGTTTCTTAAGGCGGCGATTACTTTTCCGGAGAAGGTGTCGTCCTGTTTCGACCGGTATCGGACGAAAAGCGATCCGGCGATAATATGCGCCGGGACGCCCAAACGCAACGCTTCCTCGACCGTCCATAACCCCTCGCCCGAGGAATCGATCTCGCCTTTAATCGCGTCAAGTTTCGCGTCTTTGGCGAAAGCCCGTTCCAAGAGTTCCATTAGCCAGCCGCGAATAACCGAACCGTTGTTCCAAAGCCTGGCGATCTTTTCATAATCGAAATCAAACCGGCTTTTCTCCAAAATCTCAAATCCCTCCGCGATTGCCTGCAGCATGCCATATTCGATGCCGTTATGAATCATCTTGACGAAATGCCCGCTGCCGACTTCCCCGGTATGCAAATAGCCGTCTTTGACGCACGCGTCGGATACAAGCGGTTCTATGACCGCGAATATCTCCGGTTCCGCGCCCACCATCATGCAGGCGCCGCGTCGGGCGCCGAAAATCCCGCCGCTCGTGCCGATATCAACAAAATTCAGGCCTTTTTCCTTGAGTTTACCGTATCTTCTGAGCGTGTCGCGGTAGTTGGAATTACCGCCGTCGATAATGATGTCTCCTTTGTCCAGGAGCGGCTCCAAAGACGCGATAATCTCGTCGACGGCCGCGCCGGCGGAAATCATCAGCCAAACAACTCGCGGCGGCGCGAGTTTAGTTATTAATTCTTGTAAAGAATAGGCGCCTTCGAGGCCGCGTTTTTCCGCTTCCCGCGTTTTTTCCGGGGAACGGTTATAAACAATCACCTGATGGTTTTTATCCTTCATATTAAGAGCCAGATTGAGCCCCATTTTCCCGAGCCCGATTAATCCGATTTTCATGTTGCCTCCCGATTTTATTATTGTATGCTTACTTAAAATGATACAAAAAAAACTCCGGTCTTTCAAGTTATTTGCATTAAAGCGAGCGTCGTTTATTATATGCCGGCGGTAAGGCGGACGCGACTCGCGTCGCTACGGTTGGCGATATTCTGTTTATTTGATAGCTTAATTTTCATGCGAAAGGGGCGTTTTCATAACAAATAAAATAAAAACATGAAAAAAGGGAACGAAAATCCATAAAAAGTTGTCTAGTATAATAGGAGGAGAGAGAAAGAGATAAGCATGAAAAAAGTAGCGATATTGATGTTATCCTTATGTTGGTTTTTATGCGGTTGCGCTGGCGGAATATCTTTTAATCAGATAAAGTTGGAACACATCAACTCTTTCGAAGGGCAAAAAGTATATTTTTTTCGGAACTACGAACAATACGCGGAGTATGTGGGGAACATTAGCGCCGAACATCAATTGACGGAACCGTTTGCGGACCGTCTTAACGCGTACAAAGAAGGGTATTTTACGAACAATTATTTAGTTTTGTTTTTTTATCGCGGACCGTCCACGGACAGCGTCAAGATTAAAAGGATTCTTCTAATCGATAACACGGCCAGTCTTGAGGTCAAGGTTAAGGACAGAAGGGCTAGTTCCGCGGATATTAATCAAAGGGTATTTTTCGTGGAGATAGAAAAAGTATATGATATCATTGACGCCAGCGTCAAATACATCTAAATTGGACTCGTTAAAAATTCTGTTAATAATTTATAAGGTCTATGCTGGATCTATAGGCATGCATAGGCCTTTTTCTTCCTTAGGTCTTGTCTGGCCTTTGCGTAAAAATACAAAATTTTGTGATTTTATGATAAAATATAGCCGAGGTGAAAATATCCGTGGATAAAATCAAACTTACTTTTACAAACGCGTTTGAAGGCAGGGCGGCGGGTCCCAACGGCGAGGTGTTGATCGGCTCGCAGCCCGGGTCGATGAAGCCTTATCATTTATTGTTCGGCGCCCTCGGGTCTTGCTTTTACGCGACGTTTCTTTCGATCGCCGAGAAGAAGAGGTTGACGTTCTCCGGCGCCGTGATCGAGATTGACGGAGAGAAACGGGAAGAATCCCCGGCCACTCTTAGGCAAGTAACTATTGACGTGACGATTTTTGACCCGAGCGACGAGAAACAGTTTATGCGCAGCGTCGAATTGGGCGCAAAACACTGCTCGATTCATGAGACCGTGAGCAAGGTTGCGAATATTGATTTCCGCGTAAATTTCGTTTACACGCGGAAATAATAATTCTCCCGCGTTAAAAAAAGCCGCCGTCCTATTAAAGGCGGCGGTTTTTATTATTATATTCTATTGTTTCTGATTCGGGATCCGAGAATGTCGCGCCCTTGCCGGGGAAATACTCCGGGTAAGCTTCTATCAATTTGCCTTTCTCTTCCCGCCCGTCCATTGTTTTAACCTTTACCAAATCGCCGATTTTCCCCGGAGTTACCAAATAGCCCTTCAACCAGGTTTCAGCTTTGTTATCGGCTCTTGTCGTTATTTGGTGTATTCTGACCCAAGTGTTTTCTTTATATAACATTAAATATCCTCCTTGTTCTTTGCTTTGCTTATTGTAATTTATCCCTTTTCTGTTTGTTCGCCAATTATTATACCACATAAATCGCAACTCTAAAAGGATAATAACATTATTTTCTTTTTATACGGGCGTCAAATAATGGGAATATTAGAAACGGACCCTCGCCAATATCTCCCGCAAATTGATGAAAACATTATCAGGGTATTGTCAAAAGAAGTCGGATATGATAAAATTGTGAATGTAGTTTTGTCTGTAAAATTAATAGCAAGCGCCAATATAATTCGGATAATTTGGTTCCGAAGTCTCTACCAGGCGACCTAATCGCCTGACTATTGGCATTGAATTTGCCTGCTTTTTTTAGCATGTAAATTTGATGGTGATATTGGCGAGTATTTTTAATACTTGCTTTTTATTTTTACTGTCAAGACTAGCTAAAAAAAAGAAAGGATTAAAAAGGATGGACAAAATCAAAGCTTTTTTCAAAATCAATGAAAGAAAAACGACGATTTGGACGGAATTGATCGGCGGGTTGGTTACCTTCCTGGCGATGGTCTACATTCTCCCCGTTAATTCCGGGATTCTCGCCGACGGAACGGGCATGAATTTTGCGGCAGTATTTGCGGCGACGGCAATAGCCGCTGCTATCGCGACGCTGTTGATGGGGCTTTTCGCCAATTACCCGGTCGCTCTTGCACCGGGAATGGGTATTAACGCGTTTTTTACTTATACCGTTGTTTTGGGTCTTGGCATTCCTTGGGATCAAGCGCTGGCAGCCGTCTTAATTAGCGGCGTTATATTTCTCGTTATTAGCGTTACCGGAGTTAGACGTTACGTAATCAACGCCATTCCGAAAAACTTGAAGCTGGCGATTGGCGCAGGTATCGGTTTCTTTATCGCCTTTATCGGCCTGAAGAACGCCGGCGTTGTAGTTTCCAGTCCCTCGACGTTCGTGACTCTGGGCGACTTATCTCACCCGACCGTGTTGCTTGGGCTTTTCGGGATCATCCTGGTTTTCGTTCTCTATTCCCTTCATAAAAAAATCAGCCGTTTCGCCGTTATCTTATCGATCGTGGCAGTTGCCGTTATCGGCTTGCTTTTAGGCGCGGTTTTCCCGTCGCTTAAAGATTTGATGCCGGCTTATGGCGGCGATAATTTGGGATCCGTGAAAGACCTTAAGGAAACTTTCGGAAAATGCTTTACGGCGATTCCCGAACTTCTCAAGAACCCGAGCGCGTATGCCGTTATCTTTACTTTCTTGTTTGTTGACTTCTTCGATACCGCCGGGACGCTTGTCGCCGTTGGTAAAGACGCGAATTTGTTGGATGAAAACGGGCAAATGATTGGCGACGATAAGGCGTTCTTGTCTGACGCCGTCGGCACGGTCGTAGGCTCCGTTTTGGGAACCTCGACTGTAACTTCGTATATCGAGTCGACGACCGGCATTCAGTCGGGCGCGCGGACCGGACTCTCCGCGGTAGTCGTCGGTTTGTTGTTTATCGTTTCCTTGCTCTTCTACCCGCTCTTTTCTGTCGCCGGTAGCATCGAGGTTGCGCCGAACGTGTTTTACTCCCCGGTCACCGCGATGGCGTTGGTGTTTGTCGGCGCGATGATGATCGGCGCGCTTAAAGAAATTGATTGGAAAGACCCGATCGTCGTCGTTTGCGCGTTTATTACGATTATCATGATGCTTACCGCCTATTCGATCGCGGAAGGAATCGCGTTTGGCTTTATTTTCTACGTTTTGATGATGACCGTTTCCAAGCGGCATAAGGAAGTAAGCCTGCCGATGTATATTCTCGCGCTACTCTTTGTTGTCAACTTCGTGATAAAATTCACCGTATTGCAATAAATCATAAGGCCTTCTCCGGAGGGCCTTTTTTAATTTTGTCTTTACTTATGCCGTTTTCGATGTTATAATTTAATTTCTTCGGACGCAACGCCCTGCCGTTTTATTTTATCCATCAGGCTGTGTTGCTCGCGGTCCTGCTCTTAACCGGCGTTATCTTTTTCGGTTTCTAAGTTATGAATAAAAAACACGCCCCTCGTCATAAAATGGATTATTGAGGGGTGCTTTTTATGATAAAACCGACTGAGGAATATTTGCTTTTACTGAGCGAAAAAGAGGAGATGGCGGGCGGGTTGATTGTCAATACTAACGAGAATATCGGCGTCATCGCGAACGTCTCCGAAAAAGAGAAATTCTTTAAACTCGGGCAGAAGGTCGTGTATAAACCCAATAAAGCGGAAGAGGTTTATCGCGGTACCGAAAAATATCTGCTTGTTAAGAAAGA
>DGED01000053.1:6677-10323 GCA_002385755.1 Caryophanales bacterium UBA3935
GGGAGAAACGTCGTTATCGACAAGGGCTACCCGGCGCCGTTCGTGACGAACGACGGTGTTACGATCGCCAAGGAAATTGACCTGGAGAATATTTTTGAAAACGCCGGCGCCCAGCTTTTGTATGAAGTCGCGAACAAAACAAACGACGCCGCCGGCGACGGGACGACGACGGCGACGGTTCTCGCGCAATCGATAATCGAACTTGGGATGAACGCCGTTGAGCGGGGAGCGAATCCCGTGCTTTTGAAGGAGGGAATCGACTTCGCGGCGCGCGCGGTCGCCGAGCGCTTGAAGGAAAAGTCCCGACCGGTGGAAACCGACAACGAGATTGAAAACATCGCCGCGATTTCATCAGGGGACCGGGAGATTGGGCGGATAATCGCCCGGGCGATTGAAAAAATTGGTCGCGGCGGGGTCATTAAAGTCGACGAGTCGGCGTCGTTCGAGACGGAACTCGAGGTGGTCGAGGGGATGCAGTACGACAAAGGGTTTCTCTCGCCATATATGGTTAGCGACCGCGAACAGATGAAGATTGAACTGGAAGACGCGTATCTTCTCTTAACCGACCAGAAAATAAGCACCGCCAAGGAGATCCTTCCCGTCCTGGAAGGGATGACGAAAATCAATAAGCCGCTTTTGATAATCGCTGACGAGATTGAAAACGAAGTCATAAGCATGCTTGTCGTCAATAAAATGCGCGGCGCGTTGAACGCCGTCGCCACCAGGGCGCCCGGTTTCGGCGTCCAACAAAAGGAAATACTCCAGGATATCGCGGTTCTGTTCGGCGGTGTTTATTGTTCCAAGGAATTGGGAATGAAATTAAACGATTTAACCGTGGAGAAACTTGGTCGCGCCGCCAAAGCGATCATTACCAAAGACTCCACGACGCTCATCTCGGAAAACAAAAAAACGCCGGCCGTCGCGGCCAGAATCGCCGAGATCGAGGCGCGGATCAAGCGTTCAACGAATGATTACGAGATATCGCGCTGCCGGGAAAGGCTTTCCAAACTCACCGGCGGAATAGCGCTGATTAAAGTCGGGGCCGCGACCGACGCGGAGTTAAAACATAAAAAGTTAAAAATTGAAGACGCCGTCAACGCCACCAGGGCGGCGGTCGAGGAAGGAATCATCATCGGCGGCGGCGCCGCGTTTGTCGAGGCATACCGCGAGTTAAAGCCGGTTTTAAAAGCGGAGGCGACCGACGCGCAGCGCGGGATTAATATCGTCCTTGAGTCCATATTGCTTCCGACGCATTGGATTTGCGAGAACGCCGGGTTCGACGGAGAGAAAGTATTGTCGTTATACAAGGACGCGAAGAAAAATCACGGTTTTGACGCCAAGGCGGGGCAATGGGTCGATATGTTCGAAGCGGGCATAATCGACCCGACCAAAGTCGCCCGTTCCGCCATCATCAACGCCGCTTCCGTGGCATCGCTTTTTATTACGACCGAAGCGCTCGTCGTCAGGAAAAAAGACGAAAAGAAACTTCCCGACTTGTTGGGCTAAAGACACCAAAGCAATTCATTGTCTGAAACCGGTTTTGAGCCGGTTTTTTTACTTCAATATTCGCGGGTCAATATTTTTCTTGCAATTTTTGTGGATTGTGATAAAATAATGGCAATTAAGAAATAGGGTGGAAGTTATGGCGGGAAACAAGAAAGATTTTTTTAAGAAAATCAAAGAAGTTTCGAAAAGATTCTTAAATTATTTGGTCAAGACGATGAACGGCATGGCGTTGGGGTTATTCTCAACGTTAATTATCGGCGTTATTATCGAGACCATTGGCGATAAATTGGGAATAGAAGAGGTCGTCGTGCTCGCGAGTATATTGAAAATGCTCACCGGCGTCGGTATCGGCATCGGCGTGGGACGCAGCCTGAATCTTGAAGGACTGCGTTTGATCGCCGCGGGCGTCGCCGGCGGAATCGGCGGCCTGCCGTATTTTAACGCGTTGAAAGAATTGGTGCCGGGCGTTCGGTACGGTTTGCCGGGGGACCCGGTTGTTATTTACCTGTGCGTCGTTTTGTCAATCGAGTTATTGAATTTGGTTTTAAGAAAGAAGACTCCCGTGGATATTATTTTAATCCCGCTCGCCTCGTCTTTGGTCGCTTTCGGGGTTTTCTACGTCACTTATCAGCCTGTTTCCGCGATGATGAAAGGCATCGGCGAATTTATCATCCGGGCGACGAAAGTCCAACCCTTCTTTATGGGAATCATAATCGCCGTCGTGATGGGGATGGCCCTGACGGCGCCGATTTCCTCGGCGGCGATCGCCGTCTCGATCGGGCTGGGCGGTTTGGCCGGCGGCGCGGCGGTCGTCGGTTGTTGCGCGCAGATGCTGGGGTTCGCGGTAATGTCGCGCAAGGATAACAATATCGGCGCGGTAATATCGGTCGGCATCGGGACCTCGATGTTACAATTTAAAAACATCCTTAAAAAACCGGTTATCTGGTTACCGCCGATTATCGCCAGCGCGATTCTCGGTCCCTTGGCGACGATGGTGTTTAAAACGATGTGCTCGCCGGAAGGAAGCGGGATGGGCACGTCCGGTCTCGTCGGTCAGTTCGGGACGTACGCCGCGATGGGGGGCGGCAAATATTTCTGGCTGAGCGTGCTGTTATTGCAATTCGCCTTGCCGATAATTTTGGTTTATGGTTTGGATTTGCTCTTCCGCCGGGCCGGCTTAATCAAACCGGGCGACCTGAAAATATAAACGCTTATAAATTGACATTAAAATCTTGCTGTGTTAAAATAATAATGGAAGAAATTATTCGCTAGGAGGTAAAAAAAAATGCCTACCAAAACATTTATGAATCTCCCGCGCGAGAAACGCTTGCGGATATTGCGCGCGGCAAAAAAAGAATTCTCCAGGGTTCCCCTGGATAAAGCCGTGATCGCCAATATCGTGAAAGAAGCGGGAATTCCGCGCGGCAGTTTCTATCAGTATTTTGATAATGTTGAGGATCTGTTTTTCCATTTGATACACTATATGTACGGGATCGACAAGAAAAAGTTTGCCAAGTACTTAAAGGAAGCCGATAACGACGTTTACGAAGCTTTAAAAATGAAGTTTTCCAACACTATCGATAAACTGACGATCGAGGAAAACCGCCAATTCCGCCTTAACATCATGTCGGCGATTTTCAATGACAAATCCGCGTACGACATGGTCGTTCCGAAAATCATGGAACCGGGAACGGAAGTCGATTTGGCGTATTTCCCGCCGGAAATGCAGAAATCGAAAAATTTTCAGAATTTGCTTAATATTATCAAGATGGTCGGAAAAGCCCTTTTGGAGCGTTATTTGATTAAAGCCGACGACAAAGAAGAAATCAAGAACAATTACAATGATTATATCGATTTCTTAAAGTTCAGCCTGAACAAGCATTAAATTAAAGAAAACAGAATATCTAACTCCCATCGGTTCCTCGCGCGAGGATTAAAAGGGAATACGGTGAAAATCCGTAACAGCCCCCGCTACTGTAAAGAACTAATGAATTTAAAATACCACTGGGCGACCGGGAAGGTTAAATTCGTGTTTGACGTTCTGAGTCAGGAGACCTGCCGATAGCGAGAAACGGAAACACATTTCGGTGGGAAATGGTCGTTTGCTTCTTTTGCGTCTTAATGCCACGATTTGTGTGGC
>DGED01000053.1:10489-17685 GCA_002385755.1 Caryophanales bacterium UBA3935
CCACCCCGTCATTTTGGCTTTGTCGGGGACGTTTTCCCTTATTTACGCCTTATACAAGGAAAAAGCGCAGACCGCGCTTAAGGCGCTCGTTTTCGTTGTAGCAATCGCTTTGTTTATCATTATTACCAATTCCATCTTCGCGAGCGAAGGCGAAACCGAGCTCTTTTCTCTCGGGAAAGCGGCGATCACGCTCGAGGAGATTTATTACGGCGTCGCGCTCGCGGCGTCTTTCGCTTCGGTAATATTTTGGTTTCGTTTTCTGAACAAAACCCTCTCCGACGATAAATTCATCTATCTTTTCGGAAGCGTCCTCCCGCGAACCGGAGCGACATTGGCTTTAAGTTTAAAATCGATCTCGCTTTTCCGAAAGAAAGCGGAAGATATCAAAGAGGCGCTTGTCGGGTTGGACGGCGGAAGCAAAAGAAGCGTCTTTTCCCGCATGCGCCGCGCGGCGCGGGTTTTTCTCGGGCTTTTCGCCTGGTCGTTCGAAAACGTCGCCGATACGGCGGCGGCGATGCGGGCGCGCGGTTACGGGTTAAAGCCGCGGACGCGATACGCCCGATACCGGTTCCGTTTTTCGGACGGTTTATTGACCGTATTTGCGGTCGCGGTCGTCGCGGCCGTCATTTTCGGCGTCGCATCCGGGGAACTCGCTTACGCGTATTACCCCCGACCCGGAGCGATTGCTTTCGGCTGGGAGGCGATTTGCGCTTACTCTTTATGCGGGATGTTTTTCGCCTGGCCCTTAATTTCGGAGATAAAGGAGATATATAAATGGCGCAGCTTGAAATTCGCAATCTGACGTTCAAATACCCGGGAGCCGGAAAGCCCGTTCTCGATAACTTATCGCTTAGCGTTCGCGCCGGCGAATTCGTGGTTTTGACCGGCCGGACCGGGTCGGGGAAAACGACTCTTCTCAAGATAATCAAAAAAGATATCGCCCCCTACGGCGAGCTTTCCGGCGAGATTCTATACGCCGGGATACCGTATCGCGAAATTGACGGACGAATGTCGGCCGGGGAAATCGGCTACGTCTTTCAGAACCCGGAAAACCAGATCGTTAGCGACCATGTTTGGAGCGAGCTTGCCTTCGGGTTGGAAAATCTCGGCCTTCCCGATGATTTGATCCGCCGTCGCGTCGGGGAAACGGCGAATTTTTTCGGCATCAACAACTGGTTTTTCCGAAAAACCGCCGAACTTTCGAGCGGCGAGACGCAACTTTTGTGCTTGGCTTCCGTGATCGCGATGCGCCCGCGGCTTTTGCTTTTGGACGAACCGATGGCGCGGCTTGACCCGACGGCGCGCGAGCGGTTCCTTTCGTTCCTTATAAAGATAAATCAGGAACTGGGCATCACGGTTTTGCTCGTCGAGCACCAGCTCGAGGACGTGTTGGCGGCCGCCGACCGGGTTATGGTCTTGGAAAGCGGGACGATCGCCGCGAGCGCCGCCCCGCGCGCGGCCGCGGTCGCGTTTTCCGAGGATTGGGTTGGGACTCTTCCCGCGGCGATGCGCTTCTTCCGCGCGACGGGCGGAGTCGGCGATTGCCCGATATCGGTAAAAGAGGGACGGGATTACCTGCGCCGTCATTTCCGAAACGATATTTTTAAATTACCGCCGGTGGATTTAGCCGAAAAAGAAGAAGTTATCGCCGCAAAGGATTTGTGGTTTCGCTACCGGAGACGGGACGAGGACGTGATCCGGGGTTTGCGTTTTTCCATCAAAAAAGGCGAGATCGTCGCCGTCCTGGGCGGGAACGGCAGCGGGAAGACGACGCTGCTCAAAATCATCGCCGGCGTTTATCAGCCCTACCGCGGAAAAGTCGCGGGAAAAGCGAAGACCGCCCTTCTTCCCCAAAATCCCGAGGACTTATTTTTGGGCCCGACCGTCGCCGATGACCTTAAGGAAACGGAAGAATCCCGAAAGTGGATCCGGGAACTTTCCGCCGAGCAGTTTCTTTCAAGGAATTTTTATGATCTTTCCGGCGGGGAAAAACAAAAGGCGGGATTGCTTCGCGTGTTGGGAACTGCCGCCGACGTCCTGCTTCTTGACGAGCCCACTAAGGGGCTCGACGAAAAAGAAAAACGCGACATCGCCGGGATTCTAAAAAGCCTGCGTAACAAAGGCGTCACTTCCGTCGTCGTAACTCACGACGCGGAGTTCGCGGCGGAAGTATCCGACCGTTGCGCGCTGCTTTTCGCCGGCGAGATCGTCGCCGCCGGCGCGCCGCGCGAGTTTTTCTCCGGCAATTGCTTCTACACGACCGCGAGCGCCCGCATCGCTCAAGATTACTACCAAGGCGTCGTCACGGTCGGGGAGCTCGTGATGCTGGCGAGGGAGAACGGCGCGAAATGAAGAGACTGCTCGCGCGACAGGCGTTTGCTGTGGTCGCGATTATTTCCGTTCTTGTCCTCGGTTTTTTCGCGTTTCTCGCCGAGGCGTATTATTTGCTTTTCATTATCGGCGCTTTGCTCTTGTGTCTTCCCTTTGTTTACCGGTACGAGGCCAAGGCGCTTGATGTCGAGGAAATCGTCGCCCTGGCGACTTTCACGGCGCTAACCGTGATTGGACGTCTCGTTTTCGCGACTCTCCCGGGAACGCCGGTCACGGCGATGTTAATCTACGCGGCTTGTTTTTTCGGCAAGACGACGGGTTTTATGCTCGGGGTTTTGACGGCGTTGGTTTCCAATTTGTTTTTAGGTCACGGCGCCTGGACGCCCTATCAAATGGCGGCCTGGGGGATTATCGGCTATTTGTCGGGTTTTTTCCGTCCGCTTTTGTTTCCCAAAAAAAACGGCGAAGAAAGTTTTTTTGCCTTTAGAAGTTATAAAACCGTGATAAATTTAGCGATCCTCTCCGTTTGGGGAGCTATTTGCGGGGCGCTTTTTTCCCTGATCACCGATTTAAACAGCGTGTTTTTTTATTACGGAAAATTTACTCTCGCGCGTTATCTTGCGGTGATTTCCGTCGCTTTCCCGGTTACTTTGGAGTATATCATTACCAATGTCATTTTCGTTCTTTTGTTTTATCAGCCGCTCCTTCATATTTTCACCCGGCTCAGACAAAAACGCGGCGTCGGCATGTAAAGCAAACAAACGTTTTCTACTCGTGATAGTGAAAAAATCTTATATATGTCGTAAAATGTGGTATAATAAATTTGAAGGTGTTTCCTTGCTAACCACCTAATAAAAATAAAACAAGGAGTTTTCCGTTATGACGATTAGAAGAATTACAAAATTGGCCGCGGTCGCGGCTTTATACGTCGCGTTTACGATTATTAACCCGTTTTCCTACGATATGGTCCAGTTCCGGGTATCGGAAGTTTTGGTGCTCTTATGTTTTTATCGCCGCGATTACGGTTACGCCCTTATTATCGGTTGTTTTATCGCTAACTTATTCGGGCCGATGGTCCTCGTTGACGCTTTTTTCGGAAGCCTGGCGACGGCGATTTCGGTGATGTTTATCGCCCGAAGCAAAAACATCGTTCTCGCGAGTCTTTACCCGGTTGTTTTTAACGCCGTGATTGTCGGTCTCGAATTGCATTACTTTTTGAATCTGCCGCTATTGGAATCGATGGCCTGGGTGGCGCTTGGCGAGTTCGTGGTCGTTACGACCGTCGGCGTAATCTTGTTTAAAATTCTTGAAAAAAACGACGGTTTCCTTGATTTTATCGAGGCCAATCAAAATCTCCCGCAGGATTGATCTCGCAAACGATAATAAATAACCCGTCTCTTTCATATTTATTATTATGAAAGAGATTTTGTTTTTAAGCGTCGCCTGCGTCATCCTCGGCACCGGAACGGGGGCGCTTTTGGGAATATTTTTCGGGTTAAAATCTATCGGTAAAACAATGGCCTTTACCGGCGGGTTAATGCTCGGCATCGTTATTTTTGACCTGGCGCCGGAAGCTTTGTCTCATGGGAATCTCCCGGTCGCGGCCGCCGGTATTTTCGCCGGCGTTTTTTTTGTTTTCCTGGCGGCGGCGTTTATTAATAAAGGCGAAAAATCATCGTCACGGCCGTCGCTTTATAACGTTGGGATAATTCTTATGCTCGCGATGGCTCTGCATAACTTCCCCGAGGGGATGGCGATCGGAAGCTCCGCTATCGCCGATTTTAAATCGGGTCTCGTCGTCGCTTTTATCATTACCCTGCATGATATTCCCGAGGGAATGGCCGTCGCGGCCCCCTTGACAGCCGGGCCCGGCAATAAGATAAGCGTTTTTATCGCGACGCTTATCTCCGGTCTTTCGACCGTGGCGGGCGCGCTCTTTGGATTATGGTTCGGTCGGATGTCGACCGCGGGACTTGCTTTTTGTTTGGCGGCCGCCGCCGGAGCGATGCTTTACGTCGTCTTTGGCGAGATGCTTCCCCGAGCGTTCGCGGAGCGAAAAGACAAAAAAATTGCGTTAATTACAATTATTGGCATAATAATGAGCGGTATTTTGTTAAAAATCATAAAATAAGGTTGTATTAATAACACTGTTATGATAAAATGTAATTCACAGACACGAGGGAAATCGGAGAGGAATGCAATGCAGAAAATTTTTCGCCAATATTCTTTCGGGAATGATATCAAAAGCATCGATTCCTTTGGACATGGGCATATCAATAAAACTTACCTGGCGATAACCGGCAACGGTGAAAAATATATATTGCAAAGAATCAACCAAGATGTTTTTAAAAAACCAAAAGAAGTAATGAAAAACATCGAACTAATAACGAAATACATCCGCGGCCAAGTGATTAAGGAAGGCGGGGATCCTTCCCGCGCGGCGTTGGAGATTATCCCTACGGTCAACAATAAAACCTACGCCGTCGTCGATAATTTTTACTGGCGCTGTTATCGCTATGTTTGCGGGGCTAGGACCTACGAGATTATCGAGGAACCGGAAATGTTTTATGAAGTCGGGAAAGCGGTCGGCGTCTTTCAAAGACAGCTGGACGGGTTCCCGATCGAGAAATTGCATATCACAATTCCCGATTTTCACAACACGCCCGTTAGATTCGAAAGGTTTCTGCGGGCGACGTATACCGATATCAACGACGTGGGGCTGGAGGCCTTTAACGAAGTTAAGTTCATCATCGACCGTAAGGACATCATGGGCGTTATTACCGGCATGCTGGACCGCGAGGAAATTCCCTTGCGCGTGACCCACAACGACACGAAACTAAACAATATTATGATCGACGAGAACACGAAAAGAGCGATCTGCGTCATTGACTTGGACACGGTGATGCCGGGGTCGGTTTTATACGATTTCGGCGACGCGATCCGCGTCGGGGCCTCGACCGCCGTCGAGGACGAGCCCGATTTGTCTAAAGTAAAACTGGACAAAAAATTATTCTCGCTATTCAGCCGCGGCTTTTTGGAAGAAACGCATGAATTGCTGAACGAGAAAGAAATCGAGCACCTTGTCGAAGGCGCGCGGATTATCACGCTCGAGTGCGGGATGCGGTTTTTGACCGACTACTTTGAAGGGAATAACTATTTCAGCATTTCTTACCAGAAACATAATTTAGTCCGGGCCCGCGCCCAGTTAAAACTTGTTCAGGAAATCGAAGAAAATTACGACAAATTACAAGAAATCATAAAAAATATTATTACTGACCTAAAAAAATAGGTCTTTTTTTTGCTTTTGAATAATTTATTTTCCCCTTTATTCCCGGTTTTCGCTATGCTATAATTTTTTTGGCGCGCCTTGATTATGAAAATAAATCAAGGAGGAAAGTCATAGTGAAAGCTTTTTTAAAGTTCTTGTTTTTGTTTTTCGTTTTGGTTTTGGCCGTCCGGGGCGCGTCAACGCTCGCGTCTCCCGACGAGAACCGTTATTATTACCCGGAAGGAAGCAATTATCTAGATCCCGATAATTTTACCTCAGGCGGAACAGGTTATTACAGGTTTTGCTCGATCGGGATGTTTCGGGTCAAGCCGGCGACGACTTATTGTTTTTGTTCGCTCCAGCCGGATTTGTTTCAAATCGGTTGGTATGATTTTGAGTTTTTTGACGCGGCGGGACGGTCGGTCCCTGAAATCACGACCTACGAATACCGCTATCAGGAAGGAAACATTATCGCGATGGTCTTTGAAACGCCGGCTTCCGCGCGTTTCATGATTATTGAGGTTGAGACGTGTCCGGTCGGCGACGGGGAAGTCGAGGAGTTCGCGGTTGATAAGTATTTTGCTTTGTCGGAAGGAGAAGAGGCTCCGGAAGGCGACGCGCGCTATCAAGGACCCGGCTCGTTCTATCCCCTGACGGACGTCGAGGAGATGCGGTATTACGCGTCATATAACGACGTTATTAAAGTTGAGGATCTGTTGGCATGCCTGCGCGCCGTCGATGATGTCGACGGCGACATAACCGCCCGCATCGAGATAAGCGAGGACGCTTATACGGAAAACGCCGCCGTCGTCGGCGTTTATCCCGTCCGTTTCTCGGTAAGCGACAAAAGCGGGAACACGGCGTCGCTCGCGGTCTATATATCCGTCTGCGACTGGGACGCCCCCGCGATTTTCGGTCCCGAAGCAATCGACGCCGAGCCGGACGAGTTTTTTTCGGAGGATTATTTGCTCGGGATGTTGACCGCCCGCGACGACTATGACGGCGACCTATCCTCCGCGATAACCGTCGTCCGTAACGACTATGCCGGCAATCATGACCGGGAAGGAATTTACCGGGTCGAGTTCGCGGTGAGCGACGGGTCGGGAAACCTCGCGACCCATATTATCAATATCAACGTCAAGGACCGGACGCCGCCGGTAATCACCGGCCCGTCCGAGTATAGAAAACCGAATAATGTCGTCATACCGCTTAACCAAATACTTTCCGAATATCGGGCCGCGGATAACGTCGACGGCGATATCACCGATTGGATTGAGATTGTCGAGAATAATTACTCCCGAAATCCGAACCGGGTAGGGTCTCACGCGATCACCCTTTCCGCAAGCGACTCCGCGGGAAACGAGACAACTTTCACGCTTTACGTGATTGTCGAAGACGTGACCGCGCCGATATTTTTGATTGACGTGGAGAAAATCGCCGTCACCGTAACCGCGGACGGGGTAATCCTTCGCGACCTGATCGCTCAAACCGCAAATTCCGACGCGGGGATTATCGAGGTGATAAGCGACGGGTATACCGGCAACGAAAAAACGCCGGGAACTTACGGGGCGCTGCTTAAGGTTGGCGGGAAATATTA
>DGED01000053.1:17854-19481 GCA_002385755.1 Caryophanales bacterium UBA3935
TTTAAGAAGATCGGCGACTTTTTCAAAAAGTTATGGAAAGGATTGCGGGGGTTGTTTAAAAAGTAAACGGAAATAAAAACCGGGCGTCCTTGGTCGGCGCCCGGTTTGTTTTTAAAAGCCGCCGAAACGGCGGGTTATTTATAGTAGTTTTTAAATCGTTTTTCAAGATAATTGCGGGGAACGGGATCGTACCCGCCTTTTGAGAGCGGGTTGCAGCGAAGGATTCGCCACGCGGAAAGCGCGAGCGCGGTAAAAAAGCCAAACTTTTTAAAAGCCTCGAGTGAATACTCCGAGCATGTCGGGTGATATTTGCATCGTTTTGGCCGGTTTCCGGCCGTTTTTTGATAATGCGCGATCAATTTTATCATCAATTTGTTCATCGCCGGTCCTCGTCTTCATTTTATATTATACCACATTTTTTAAAAGCGGTTATTTGTTTTTAACGTTATGGAAATAAATTCTGCGGTTTAAAACCGGTAATAAGTTCAAAATATTTATATGATATATTTGCTTATCGTAATAGTTATCATATTGGTTATGCCGATTAAAGTCGTGGCGGCGCGTGACGACGTCCGCGGCGACGTCGATATTTTTTTCACGAAAATCTTCGATCTCCGGCTTGATTTCGATCAACTCGTGCGAAGACTGTTCGCGGAGAGAGGCGACCCGGAACGCGTCACGGCCCGAAGCATTCTCTTAAGCATCGGTTATTACCGTCAGGCAAAAAACATTATTAACACGACGACGAGAATGATTAAAATCAAGAAACTTACGTTTATCATTAAGACTAAATCGGGGAGTCTTGAGGCCGATACTTGGGGGTATGTTTTCAGTTGGATTGCGATCGGATATTTCCGCGATTACGTTCACCGGAATTTCCGCGCCGTCGAAAACGAGTACTATAATCATCAGGTCGCGGCCGCCAACAAGATAAATTTCGAATGTCATTTCAACGTCCGGCTGGCATATATCCTCCTCGCGTTAATTAGGCACTTTAAAGACATTCCCAAAATCATTAAATTTATGAAGAAAGGAAAAAAGGTTTATGGAGCATCCAATATCTGAACTTTTTAAGATTTCGCTTAATTGCATTAAAGATATGATTGACGTTAACACAATCGTCGGGGAGGCGATCAAGATTGACGATAAAACCTCGATTATTCCGGTTTCGAAAGTGAAATGCGCTTTCGCGACGGGTGGCTGCGAGCAGAAAAATGTCAAAACGACCGAGGAACGCGATTACCCGTTCGGCGGCGCGACCGGCGGGACTTTAACGCTGACGCCGATGGCGTTTCTCGTCTGCGGCGAGGACGAGGTTAAATTGCTTCACATGGCCGAGCATGTCCACCTTTACGAAAAAATTATTGACCAACTGCCCGTTACCGTCTCGCAAATCAAAGATATCTTTTCCGCAAACCCGAAAATCACCAATCTCGAGGTAATCGAGAGAACAAAATAATCGTTGGCGACTCTTTTTGTCGTCATTTTTGTTGCGCGGCGTTTCGGCTCGTTTAATAGAGCGAAACGGCCGCTTTTTTATTGCTTGCCAATCGATTTCATCTTGAAAAAAGCCAACCGATATGATAATATTGTATGAGGAGGTTTTTATGCTGGCGGTAATAACGAG
>DGED01000071.1:0-21120 GCA_002385755.1 Caryophanales bacterium UBA3935
TTTATAATATTATAATAATTATTGATAGCAATGTCAAGGAAATTTTTTTTATGTAAGCGTTTTATAACGGCTATTGGACCGACAAGAAAAGCTAGTTAAGCGTTTTCACTGTTTGTTTTTCGCAAAAGTTTGACAATAATCACCCCAGCAATTATAATATATGATATGCGATATAATATATAAAAGATAACCTAAATTATGTTTGGAGGCCTGTATATGAAAGTGGTATTATCGGGAGTCAAACCCTCCGGAATCCCGACATTAGGTAATTATATCGGCGCGATCCGAAATTTCGCCCGCTTACAAAAGGAAATGAAAGACCATCATTTTATTTTTTTTGTCGCTGATTTGCACGCGATAACCGTTCCGCACGATGTCGAGGAATTGCGCAAAAACATTCGCGCCGTCGCCGCGTTATACCTGGCGTGCGGTCTGACCACGGAAAACGCCTCGTTTTTCATTCAATCCGAGGTGCCCGAACACGCGGAAATGTGCTATGTTCTCCAATCGGTATGCTACATGGGCGAGTTGGAGCGCATGACGCAATATAAAGATAAAGCGCGAAAACAAAAAAGCGGGATCCCGGTGGCCTTATTTAACTACCCGACTTTGATGGCGGCCGATATTTTGCTATACGACGCTAACTACGTGCCGGTAGGCGACGATCAAAAACAACACCTGGAGCTCGCCCGCAATATAGCCGAGCGCTTCAATAACCGCTACGGCGAGACGTTCGTCGTCCCCGAAGCGCTCATTAACAAAACCGGCGCGCGGATAATGAATCTGCAGGAGCCGACCAAGAAAATGGACAAATCGGAATCCAATAACAAAGGATGTATTTTTCTCCTGGAATCGATTAATTCCGCAAAGAAAAAAATCAAAAGCGCCGTCACTGATTCCGAAAACAAGATTCAATATCATAAAACTAAAAAACCGGGAATATCGAATCTCATGACCATCTATTCCGCCCTGACCGGTCTTTCCAACAAGGAAATCGAGAAAAAATACGCTTCCGGCAGTTACGGCGCGTTCAAAACCGAGCTTGCGGAAATAGTGGGCGGAGAAATCGCCGCCCTGCAGAAACGGTATAATGAAATAATTAATTCGAGCGATCTTGATAAGATCCTTGACGACGGGAGAGAGAGAGCTCGGGAGATCGCGAGCAAAAAACTGAAGGAAGTATATAAAAAAGTCGGCCTTACCCGCCGATAAAAAAAAGGTGATGCGCTCACCTTTTTTTTGTTAAGATTACTTGTATGGTTAGTCAGTTTTATTTTTGATGCTTAATCAAAAAATAATTTTTTTTGCCGCGCCTGATAACGGAAAAGGCGGAACCAAAAGCCTTGTCGGCGGTAACGACATAATCAATGTCTTTAATGATGTCGCCGTTTACGCTGACGGCGCCGTTCGCGATGAATTCGCGCGCCGCTCTTTTGCTGGAGGCCGCTTTAACCGCGACCAAGGCCTCGACAATATTGATATCCCCGCCTACGGTAACCGAAGGCACATCTTTAAAGCCCATCGCGATATCGTCAACGCTTAAGTCCTTGATATTGCCGCTGAAAAGCGATTCAGATACTTTAACGGCCTGCAGATAAGCCTCTTCCCCGTGAACAAGAAGCAAGACCTCGCGAGCCAAAGCGCGTTGCGCCTCGCGCAAATGCGGCTCGGTTTTAACCTTTTCCTCAAGTCTCCCAATTTCTTCCTTGTCCAGAAATGTATAATATTTCAAAAATTTGATGACATCGGCATCGGCCGTGTTAATCAAAAACTGATACAGCTCGTAAGACGTGGTCAAATTTTCGTCCAGCCATACCGTTCCCGATTCGGTTTTTCCGAACTTTGTCCCGTCGCTTTTTGTAATCAACGGAACGGTCAAACCAAAGACTTGCGCCTCCGGGCCGGCGATTTTCCTAATTAAATCTATTCCGGCGGTGATATTGCCCCATTGGTCCTGGCCGCCGATTTGCATCTCGCAGCGCAATTTTTTATCCAGATACATATGCAAAAAATCGATGCTCTGCATTACCATATAGGAAAACTCCAAATAGGTAAGGCCGGAATCCAGCCGCGATTTGACCGATTCTTTCGCCATCATAATATTAATATTGAAATGTTGACCGTAATTGCGCCACATATCGATGGCTTTCATTTCGCCCAGCCACTCGTAATTGTCTTTTAAAAAGCAAGTTTTGTTATCAAAGGTAAAGAAGCGCGAGAATTGTTTGCGGAAGGCGTCAGACCATTGTTTGACGGTTTCCATATCATTCATCGTCCTGGCGCTCTTTTTCCCGCTCGGGTCGCCAATCAAGCCCGTGCCGCCGCCGACCAGAACAATAACGCGATGCCCGGCCTTCAGGAAACGCATTAATGTCACTATCGGCAACAAAGAGCCGATATGCATGCTTTCGGCCGTCGGATCAAAACCGCAGTATAAGGTGATCGGCTTCTCTTCAAGCCTTTTTTCCAGCTCGTCTTCGTTGGCTATATCATGGATCAAGCCGCGCCATCTTAATTCTTCCAATAAAGACATTGCAATCCTCCAAGATTAAGAATATCCTTGGATCATTTAAGGATATTTTATTTTGTCGATTCGCGCCAAATTACTTGATAAGGCACATACAGGTTAGGATGATCTTTTTTATCTTTTTGACTATTATCGCCGTTTTGTTTCATCAACTCGGTCAAAAACGACATTGCCTTATTGCCGATTTCATAAATGGGAATCTCAACGCAAGTTAATTTCGGGTTAGACAACACGGCATATCTTGTGTTCTGAAAACCGATAACCTGCAAGACGTCGGGAACCCTATGCCCCTTTTTCATGGCGATATTCATAAAGGATATGGCCATGGAATCGCGAACGGCCATCGCTACCTCGGGCACCCTTTTGTCAAGATACTCGTTGAAGTCCTTTTCGTTAATGCTCAAATCGCCGCTGGAATAGATAATGTCAACCGGCAAATCGTGCTCGCGCATCGCTTTTTCATATCCTTTTTGTTTCAGATCGTTAACGGCGTATTTATGCTCGGTAGAAATGAAGAGAATTTTTTTGTTGCCGCGCCTGATCATTTCTTTGGTAATCTCGTAAGCGCATTTTTCATATTCAATTAACACGCTCGCGTATTGAGTCGTTTGCGATATCGCGTTAACAAAAACCACGGGGACGGGGGTTTTTTGCAGCAGATCAAATGTTTCGGGAGTCATCTCGTCATTCATAAACAAAATTCCGTCAACGCTGGAAGCAATGACGTCTCCCCACAAATCTCTTTGCAATTCGGTGTCGGCTCCGATGAACAAGCGAAGAGTGTAGCCGTATTTTTTTGCGCTGTCATCAATGCCTTGAATCATTTCCGCGACTGATGCTCTCGTAATTCGAGGCACAACGATTGCGACCGTTGTCGATCGCCTGCTTGCCAGGCCGCGAGCGTTGGCGTTGGGTTTATACCCTTTCTCCTTGATTATCTTTAAAACCCTGGCCCGAGTTGATTCTTTAACCTTTTCCGGGTGGTTGAGAACGCGGGAAACCGTGGCCAAACTTACTCCGGCAGCACCTGCTATGTCGTAAATTTTCACTTGATTCATCATTTTCACCTCTTTTCACTCTTATTAATTAATATTACCATAGAATGAAAATAAATGCAAGTATTTTCATAATAATTGTTTAATGTATTTATCGATGTTTCCGGCGCCCAAAAAAAGGATAACCGAGTTGCGAAGGTTTTTGATTTCTTGCAAACTTTTTTCGCGAAACTTTTTCGCTTTGGGAAAAACGCGGAAGACCTCGGCGTCTAAATTCCTGTCGGCCGCTTCTCTTTTGGAAGTGAAGGTTTTCGCAAGATAAAGCTTCACGCCGGAAAAAACTTCCCGGAATGATTTTTTCAACTGCATAGTCCGGCTATAAGTATGGGGCTGAAAAATAACGACGATGCCTTTGTCCGGATAACTTTGCCTCACGGCGTCCAGGCACATTTTTATTTCCCGCGGGTGATGAGCATAGTCATCTATAATCACGTTATCGTAATAAAAATATTCTTCCATTCTGCGCGAGGGACGCTGATAGTCAAGCAATTTGTCTTGGAGCGAATTTAAGTCGACGCCATTAAGATAACAAACCGTCAAGGCCGCGAGAAAATTATATATCATGTGCAACCCGGAAAAGGGCAGGAAATATTTATACTTCTCCCCGCGCGCGTCCGCTTCCAAAATATATCCTTCTTTATGTTCCTCGATAATCTTACCTTTAATATCGCCGTTTTTTAAGCCGAATATCGTTTTGCGCGGATGGCTTATTTTCCCGCAATACTCGTCGTCGCCGTTAATTATCAAATGTTTGGAGTTAACGCCCGCTTTTTGAAATGTCGCCAGCACCTCGTCGATTGACCGAAAGAAATCGGGATGATCGAAATCAATATTGTTAATAACGAGATAATCAAATGTATATTGCAATAGATGATTACGGTATTCGCAAGCCTCGAAAATAAAATATTCCGCGCCGCCTTCGCCTTTCCCCGTGCCGTCGCCGATCAAATATGATATTTTCCTGTCCTCAAAAAACTTGGCGATCAAACTGGTGGTGGTGGTTTTCCCGTGGGTTCCGGAAACCCCGATTTTCGGAACGGTAAAAAACTTCTCGATAAATTCGTGATAGTAATAAAAAGGCAGGTTTTTGCTTTTTACCGCGGCGACTTCAACGTGATCATCCTTATAGCAACTGCTGGCGATATATGTTTTTCCTTCCGTAATATTGGCTTCGGAAAACGGCAACGCTTTAATGTTTTTGGCTTTCAGTTTTTTGGAAGTAAAGAATTCTTCCTCGACGTCACTTCCGACAACATCATGGCCCAAATCTTTTAATATTCCCGCCAAGGCGGACATGCCCGTTCCTTTGATACCGATCAAATGGAATTTTTCCACTGTTTCACCTCGTATTATACTATGAAAGAACATAAATTTGGGCACAAAAAAGACCGTTTTTCTCTGCCGGATCCGCTTAAAAACCCAAAAAGAAAAAGAGCGCTGACAAAGTCGGCGCTCCGGACTGCTTTTCACATCCCTGTCTTTTGGCCTAAAAAACAAAATTCCCGTTTTCAAATATTAAAACTTCCCGTCCGTCATCTTTGATGCCGGTGATTTTCATATCGGCGCTGCCGAACATAAAATCAACGTGGACGAGCGATTTGTTATATCCCTTGGCTTCCATCTCTTCTTCCGACATTTTATCGCTGTCCTTAAGGTTCATGGGATAAGCGCAACCCAGCGCCAGATGACAGGATGCGTTCTCGTCAAAAAGAGTGTTATAAAAGAGGATGCCGGTGTTGGAAATAGGCGAATCGTAGGGGATCAACGCTACCTCGCCGATATACGAACTTCCTTCGTCAACTTCCAATAAATTCTTCAGGGTTTCTTTTTCTTTGCCAGCGTCGAAATCTACGACTTTGCCGTCTTTGAAAATCAAGTAAAAGTCTTCGATCAGTTTTCCGTTATAATTAAGCGGCTTGGTGGCGACCACTTTACCGTTTACCCTGTTCCGATGAGGCATGGTGAAGGTTTCTTCGGTCGGGATATTCGGGGCGAAGAACACGCCGTTTTTCGCGACTTCTCCGCCGCCGGCCCAAATATGACCTTCGGCCAAGCCGACGGTCAAATCGGTGCCCAGGGAGTTTTCAAAACGCAGATAAGCGAAGTTGTAATCATTAAGGATTTCATTGCGTTTCGCGAGTTCTTCCATATGCTCGCGCCATTCCGCGACCGGGTCGTTATCGGGCAAGACGCGCGAAGCGGCGAGAATCGCGTCGAATAATCGGTCAAAAGCGTCCCCGTCGGAAAAAACCTTCTCCGCCCACGCCTCCGTCGGGTAAGAGGCGATACTCCACTGCGCCCCGTTGCCCATTAGGAACTCGCGGTAAAAATCAAGGCGCTCGCTGGTCGCCTTCGTATAGAGCTGGATTTTCCGCGGTTCGATGTCCTTCAATAATCCCGGGGTCGGGGCGGAAACCGAAATTGTGGCCGCTTTTTTGTCGATAAAATATTGGCACTCGGAAACGATATAATCCGGAACTTCCTCCAACGCCTCGTCGTTGGCGTATGTGTAAAATTGTTTCATAACGATCTCGTCATTCCAACGCAGTGTCACCCGCCCGGCGCCGCGCTTATAAGCGGCATCGGACAAAAATCTTGCAAAGTCTTTGCACTCAACCGGGGAATTGATTACCACAGTTTGGCCTTTCTGAACGTTGACGCCGACTTCCACAATCAAACGCGCGTATTTTTCCAATCTGTCCGTCTTCATGAATACCTCCTATATTTTAATATATATATAATATCAATAAATAAAATATTTATCAACGATATAATAAAAAAAGCAGCGAATCTATAAAATTTCGCTGCTTTTTGCCTATCTTCTTTCTTTAATTCTGGCGGCTTTGGCTGACAACTTACGGATGTAGTTAAGTTTGGCCCGACGGACCTTCCCTAATCTAACAACTTCGATTTGGGCAATCCGGGGGGAATGCACGGGAAAGGTTCTTTCGACGCCGATGCCGTAGGAATTTTTCCGAACCGTAAACGTTTCGCTTATCCCGCCGCCGCGTCTTTTAATTACCAAACCTTCGAATACCTGAATCCGTTCGCGGCTTCCTTCAACGATTTTAACATGTACCTTGACAGTATCGCCCGGGCGGAATTCAGGCAACTTTTCACGCATGTATTCCTTAGTAATGTCAGATATTAATTGTTGACTCATTTTGTCACGCTCCTTATAACCGGCATTCATGCATCTATTGCAGCGGAATACCTTTTTTTGCAGTATTTACTTGGATATTATACATTATGTAGCGACTTTTGGCAAGTCCCTATTTTAACAACCATCACACTCGCCCGTCTCGGGCGTGAATTCCTCGCCTTTTAATTCGGCATAACGATCGTAACCGCCGGCAAAATAATGGATGTTATGAAAGCCGGAGGCGTTCATTATTTCGGTGAAACGACGCGAATCCTCGCCGTCGTAATCAATTAATATAATTCGGTAATTATGCTTTTTCCCGAGCAAGACGATTAAATCGGAAGCAATCTCTTCCACGGTCCTCGCCTCGCCGTCCCTTAATGTTCTCATGCAGAAGAACCCGGGAATCCTGCCGGCGACACAATCTTCGTAAGCGCGCAAATCATACGCTTTGGTGTTGCCGTCGCCGATATGGGTTAAAACCTTATCGAAAGCCTCGATTTCCTCGTCCCCGTACGCTTTCCCTCGTGTCCGGCATGCCGAAAGCGAAAACAAAAGCGCAACGAAAAGCAATGCTATCCTAGCTTTCATAATCCTCACCGCGTTTGATTTTTTCCAGGAAACAATAGTCCTCGGGAGTAAGCTTGGCTTTTTTCAAAAGATCTGGACGGTCAAGGTATGTCCGTTCCAATGATTTGAAACGGCGGTATCGTCTGATTTTTTCATGATCGCCCGAGAGCAAAATTCCCGGAACCTCTTGTCCCTCGAATTCCTGCGGCCGGGTGTATTGGGGAAATTCCAATAACATCTCGCTAAAACTCTCGTTATGATGCGACTCCTCGTTTCCCAAAACCCCGGGGACGAGTCGGACGACGCTGTCAACGACAGCCATGGCGGCGATTTCCCCGCCCGTTAGAATATAATCCCCGATAGATAAGGTCTCGTCAATATAATTGGATATCCGGGCGTCGACGCCCTCGTAATGACCGCAGATCAAAATGATGTGCCCGTATTGGGATAACTCGAAAGCTTTGTTCTGATCGTATACCTTTCCCGTCGGCGCTAGCAAGATCTTTTTCGCCGACTCGAAATTTTCAATAGCGCGAAGACAATCGACGATCGGCTGGACCGAAATAATCATCCCGGCTCCGCCGCCGTATGAATAGTCGTCGACTCTTTTGTTTTTATCGCTCGAAAATTCGCGGAAATCATGAATCCTTATTTCCGCGAGCCCCTTGTCGACGGCCCTTTTTATAATCGAGGCGTTTAATCCCGAAAACATCTCGGGAAAAAGGGTGAGAATATCGATTTTCATAGCAGACCCTCGATCGGCGTGATAATGACCTGGCGCTTTTCTAAATCAACCTTTTTAACAAAAGCCTCGACGAACGGAACCATCGCCTCCCCGCCTTCCGACTTTTTCAGGATTAACATCGCGCCCTGGGGATATTCCCGGACGTCGGTTATCTCGCCGACGGTCTTTTCGTTGTCGTCGCAAACCTTCAGGCCGATTAACTGGTGATAATAATACTCGTCCTCCGCCAGCTCCGGCAATTGGTCTTTATGGATATATATCTCGCGGCTTATGTAATCAAGGACATCATTGATATTTGTGAGGTCGTTAAAGGTAATCAGATCAAATTTATTATGAACGCGATGCGAGTTGATAGTAATCTTAACCATTTCCTCGCCGCGTTTAACGTAGAGGATACTGTTTTCCTTAAATCTTTCCGTTTTAAAATCGGAATCTGATTTTACCTTAACCTCTCCTTTTATACCGTGGGTCCCGATAATTTTGCCGATATAAATATAATCCATTTTTCAACCTCGCAATATTATTTTTGGGTCAGTCGCATTGCCCTGAGAGAATTAAGAATGGCGATCAACGAAACGCCGACATCGGCGAACAAAGCCTCGTAAATCAAATAATCGAGAATAAAAGCAAAGATGGATTGGGTAATAAACGGTTCCAATAAAGCCAGCAACAACACCGAAACTTTCACGATTAACGCGAGACAAATATTTTGGATAACGATTCGCCGCGTTTTTTTCGCTATTTTTTTCGCGGTGAAGAGTTTGCTTAAATCATCGGTCATCAACACGATGTCCGCCACTTCAATCGCGGCGTCGCTTCCCAACCCGCCCATGGCAATGCCGACATCGGCGCTGCTTAAAACGGGGGCGTCGTTAATACCGTCGCCGACATAAGCGATTTTCTCGTAATCCTTGCTTAATTCTTGCTTCAACTCGAGCACCTTTTCCACCTTGTCGATCGGCGACATGTTGGCGTAATACTCGTCAATCCCCAATTGCGCGCTGACATCGTCGGCGATCAGTTCGTTATCACCCGTCAGCATGAATGTTTTTTTAATGCCGATGTCGCGCAGCGCAGCGAGCGCGGTTGCGGCGTTCTCTTTTATCTCGTCCTTAATGATCAAGCATCCTTCAACTTTTCCGTCGACCGCGATAAAAACGCGATTGCCGGCTTCTTTTACTTCCGGCGTTTCAATGCCGTTTTCCTGCAAATATTCGGCGCGACCAATATGAATATCGTATTTGTCCACTTGATTGTTCACACCGGTGCCGACAGCGAATTTCTTAAACTTAATCCTTTGTACCGATATATTATCGGCGCCGTAAGCGTCGATAATCGCTTTGGCGATCGGGTGGCTGGAATTGAATTCGGCATGGGCCCCCAATTCCAAAAGTTTTTCCGGCTCGAAGTGTCCGAAAGTAATGATTTTGCTAAGAACGAATTTTCCGCTGGTCAGGGTTCCGGTTTTATCGAAGACAAAATATGCAACATTATTTAAAGTTTCCAGATAGTTGCTTCCCTTCACCAGGATACCCTGCCGGCTGGCGCCGCCGATTCCTCCGAAAAAGCCCAGGGGAATCGAGATAACCAAAGCGCAGGGGCAGGAAACGACCAGGAAAATCAAGGCAATCTTAATCGAATGTTTAAACCCGCCTTCCCATGCGTCGGGCGAAAGCGACGGGCTGACAAACGGCAAAACTATAGCGATAATAAAGGCAAGCGCGACGACAGTCGGCGTATAATAACGAGCAAATTTCGAAATAAAATTCTCCGACTTCGCCTTTAGACTGCTTGCGTTTTCAACTAGATGCAGTATCTTCGCCACCATTGAATCTCTATACGGCTTGGTGACCTTAATCTTCAAATTACCGTCGATGTTAATCGAGCCCGACAAAACCTCGTCGTCGACGGAAACATCGCGATGGAGGCTTTCCCCGGTCAACGCCGAGACGTCAATCGCTCCCTCGCCGTCGATAACCACGCCGTCAAGGGGAATGCGCTCGCCGGGACGGACAAAAATCTCGTCGCCGACGACAATTTCCACGGGATCGACATCAACAAGCTCGTCATTAACGAATAGCGACGCTTTTTGCGGCTGGATGTCGATTAGCTTGGCGATCGAACGACGCGAGTAATTAACGGCGTACTGCTGACATAGTTCGCCAATGCGGTAGAATATCATGATAAACACGGCTTCGTCGTAATAACCGACCGCAAAAGCGATAATCGTCGCCATTGTCATTAAAAACTTCTCGTCAAATATCCGACCCGACTGAATGTTTTTAAAGGCGCCGTAGAGAATATCCCCGGCCAACAGGATGTAACCGGTTATGTACGTGACGTAAATAATCGCGTATTTTAAGATATCCTCGATCTCGAAGCGGTTTAATATGGTTTTTAAGATAAACCCCAGCATAAAGATGGAGAAGCCGATAATAAAATAGGTTTTTCTGCCCTTATCGATTTTTATGCCGCGCTCGAACAAGGGCTTATCCTTGGTAAACTCGCGAACCTTGATATCGGCGTCGACGCTTTCGGCAATCGCCTGTACTCTCTCCTGGAGATTATCGATCAGATCCTTGTCGGATGTTTCGATAATAAAGCGGGTCGATGCGAAGTCGACCGCGATAAGCTCGTGATCAAACGTTCTTTTGGAAATCCTTTCAATTTTCGCGGCGCAATTGGCGCAGTCAAGATGTTCAAGCAACAACACCTTTCGGTAAGTCGGGGTTATCTCCTTCTCCTCGACAACTATGTTGTCGTCCACTTTTTTAATAGCGGCGATAATTTGCTCGATATCTTTCTCGATGCTGTCGTATCTCCTAAACTCAATCAACAGAATATTGGTTGCCGGGTTAATTTTTGCCGTGCCGTTTTTAAAAACGCGACTTAGATCAAATTCGATTTTCCGGATGATGCTACTTGAGGCAATATTTTTTAAGTAATATTGTTTCCGGACATGTTTCATGATGGATAATCGGAAGTGTGGTTATAGCTTAATCCCCCGAAAATTGTATGTAACACGTTTACACACTCCTTTACCTTTCTGATATCGTTTTACAAACTAAAATGAATCTACTGATATTTCCATCTTTTTGCCGTATTTGGCGGCGCAGGCTTGCGCTATAGTGCGAATAGAATTAATGATTCTTCCCTTTTTGCCAATAATTCTCCCAATGTCTTCAGAATTAACCATTATGTGAATAACGATTTTTTCATCGTCTTCCGCAAATTTCTTAACGATCATTTCTTGTGGATAACGAAGCAGCGGACCGGCTAAATCGGTAATAAATTTTTCGTAATTCATTATTTAATACCCGTCTTTTGTTTTTCGTATTTTTCATTAATCCCGAGCTTGCGGAACAATGACTTAACGGTATCGGTCGGCTGCGCGCCCTTGTTTAACCAGGCGAGGGCTTTTTCTTCATCGATTTTCAAACGGTTGTTTTCAATCGGATGATAAATCCCGATGATCTCGATGAATCTTCCGTCGCGCGGGTTACGCGAATTGGTAGCCACAATCCGGTAATAGGGTCTTTTCTTCGAACCGAATCTTTGCAATCTTAATTTTACTGCCATATATGTTCCTCCTTTTAATCCAATATATTTTATCACCTAAAAAAATATCTGTCAAGTAAATTTACTTGACAGATAACGGCAAAGCGTCATAAATATTTGTGTCGCGGGAAAATGCTTATTTTGAACTCGAAAAGTATTTAATCATGGCGCTGGCGAAGTTGACTTGCTTTTTAATCGCCTCGAGTTTATCATATGTCGTGATTTTTAACGCTTTCTTAACGACCCGTTCGAATTCGCTGAAATACTTCGGGTCCAAATCCAAATAATAATACCATTTCGGGTGGCGGCGCAGATAATTCAGATATTGCTCGTTATTATATAATTTTTCGATTATCTCGTCGCGCAATTTAATCCCACCAATCGTTGTATGGCGTTGTTATGTACGGCACCCGGTTTGTTTGTTTGGGCCCGAACGTCTGCGCGATTTGAATAACCTTCTGGATTGAATTAAGCGTGCGGTTAAGCTTGTCGGGATCAATTCTCTGAATGTATCCGAATATGTTTTTAATGCTATCGATGCTTAAGGAAATATTGTTCCCTCTGTTGTCCGCGGAGCTGCCGCCCCGCGGCGCTTCCCGGTAATCATTCCATTGCGCATCCCCCTCGCCGTAAATTATCCATTCCTCATAAATATTTTGCCATGTTCGTCTTCCCGCCCTAACGTCGTCGCGGATTTTCGGATGCCTTCTTACAAAATCGCGAAATTCATCCATTTTTGATTGCATAAAGCACCCCCTCACTATAATTTATTCGAGTGGGCGATTAATGTGAATTGATTTTTTAGTTTGTTTATCTCTTCGTCTGTAAGCGGGCGGTATTCCCCCGGTTTTAAGGCTGGGTCCAAAGCGACCGGCCCGATTTGTATTCGCTTCAGATATTTTAACGTTTTTCCGAGAACCCGGCACATTTGCTTGATTTGATGATGCTTGCCTTCATAAATCGTAAGATAAGCTTCGGCGTCGGACAAAATCTCAAGTTCCGCCGGCCGGGTTTTTACCGTTCTCCCTTTCCCGTCGCGAATCGGGAAACCTTCCCGGCAAAGCTGGATATCTTCTTCCCCGAAGCCTTCTTCCGTCAATAAATAGTATTTTTTTCGGCAGTTGTTTTTCGGGCTGGTGATTTTATGGGCAAGTTTTCCGTCGTTGGTGAGAAGAACGAACCCCTCGGTATCGATATCAAGACGTCCCGTCATGAATAAATTGTATTTTGAATAATCTCCCGCCAAATCCAAAACCGTCGGATGAAGCGGGTCGCGCGTCGAGGTAACGTAGCCGCGCGGTTTGTTTAGCATGAAATACAAAAACCGTCGGTACGCGAGCCGCTCATCGTCGAAATCAACGGCGTCGCGGGTTTCGTCAACGGAAAAATCGCTTTTCATGACGATTCGGCCGTTGACTTTGATTCGCCCCGCGCCAATTATATGCCGGGAGTCGCTCCGGCTAATATTTAAAGCGTATGATACAAATTTATCAAGCCGCATATAACACCACCATAATTAACTCACATTTTAGGAGCCTTCACCATATTATAAACTAGAAAAGGAGGTTCCAATGTTCAATAGAAAGGCGCAACAACGTTTTTACACGCATAATAATTATAACCCAAGATTCGGTCCCATGCCTTCGCCTTATCCTCAGGCTCCCCAGATGATGAACGACCCTAACCTTAGTTCCTGGTATCCCGAAGTTCAGGACAACCGGCTGCAAATGGAAATCAGGGAAAACCGGAGAAGGATCAACAACCTGGCGAAAAGAATTATCAGAATCGAGAACTATTTAAGAATTCGCGATACTTCTGATTATTCGATTGTCGAAGACGAGCACATCCCCGACGATTTTTCGATGTGAGCGGGAAAGTATTGGGGATAAATCAATCGCCGTTTATATTGTATCATACTCGGAAGGAAAAATAATAGATTTAGGTTAATACACTGGTGATTGAAAAACACAAATCATATACTAAAGTGAATAAAAAGGAAGGAGGTACAATTAATGTACGGAACATATGGATTAGGCTGCGGATATCCGACGACTGGCGGTTGGGGTTGCGGTTACGGATATGCGCTCGTACTTGTATTGTTCATTTTATTGGTAATAATCGGGTCGGCTGCCGTCGGAAGATTTTAATTGTAAAAAAAGGGAGTTTTAATACTCCTTTTTTTATTTGCATCTTGTTTGAAAATGTGGTATAAACTATGATATAATAAATAAAAATAGCAAAAGGAATAATCGCGCATGTTACTCTATCAAGACATAATAAAAGACGACAACCCCATCTTAAGAAATAAATCGGAAGATGTCACGCTGCCGCTATCCGACGAGGATATCGCGACCATCGAAAAAATAAATGAATATCTCGTCAACGGGTACGATAAGGAAAAGGTCGAAAAATTCGGTATCCGCCCGGCGTACGGCCTTGCCGCGCCGCAAATCGGCGTGTTTAAGAAAATTTTCGTTATTCTCGCCACGGACGAGACCGGCAAAACTCATCATTACGGCGTGATCAACCCAAAAATCATTTCCCATTCGGAAGAAAAAGTATATCTTCCCGGGGGGGAAGGCTGCCTTTCCGTTGACAGGAACGTTGATGGATTCGTGCACCGCCACAAACGCGTCAAAGCGAAAGTCTGGCTCTATGACTTCATTGAAAAAACGGTTAGAGAAGAAATCCTGAAACTTGAAAACCTGATGGCGATCATATTTCAACACGAATACGATCATTTATTCGGTATTTTATTTTACGATCATATTGACAAAAACAATCCTTTCTTTATTCAAAACAACAGCACCGGTCTCACTTTCATAACGAATGACGAAGAAAAATAGGCGAAGGAATCGCCTTTTTATATATAATAAATACTGACGGCAAAAAGCGTTTGCGCTAAATAATACGCCGCTATATTGACTGCTTTTATCTTTTGGATGTTTTTTTCGCCAATCCCGGCAAAATAAATAAAATAAAGCAAAATGTCCGACAGGGCGAACGAAACGGCCCCGGCGAATAAAATGGTATTTATCCGGGTAAAATTATGTATTATATTCAAGCCCGTCACCGCGATTAAAAAAGATAACGGCAAGACATAAACATAATTTAAAAACTTTAATTTACCGCATTTGACGCCGCTTAAATTCGTTGTTATAATAATTAAAGCGGCCATAACGATTCCTGTTAGTAAATAAAGATACGGTTTGGAAGCGGAGAAGGTAAGAAAAGCCGCCGCGTAAAAAATGTGACCGACAAAAAACAACGCGCTCCCGAAGATAAAATACGTTGTTTTTCTCTTCGCGTCAATCCTTCTTATACCCAGGACTATATCGCCCAAAAGCCCGGCAAGAAGACCCGAGATAACCAGCGCGGGATAATTGCCGGCGGCATCGCCGCTTTTTTCGCGCGCGTAAAATCCCAAGACAACAAAACAAAAGCTCGTCGCCGCCTTGATGGCGAAAACGGCTTTCGCGTTAATTTTATAATACAAAACAAAATCGTATAAATAATAACCAGCAGGCAAATCAGCGCTAAAATCGGAATCATTTTCGCATCACCGCGTTAATAATAGCCGATTAGACGGTCGATAATTGCCTAATTATGCGCTAAATAAATTTATAATGCTTTAACGCTTTGAAGACGCCGTCTTCGCTTACGGGCGCGGTTATGTAATCGGCCGCGGACTTAACTTTGTCCGACGCGTTTCCCATCGCGATGCCGATTCCCGCGTCGGCGATTAATTCGTAATCATTGTCTCCGTCGCCGAAAGCGACGACTTCGCTTATATCGATTCCCAAATGCTTAATTAGTTTTTTCACGCCCTCGCTTTTGGATGCCGCGACCGGAAGCACGTCATAACCGCGTTCAAACCACCGGATGAATTGGAAATGCGGGTGCCGGCGCGCCAAAGTTGTCATGTCCTCCGGCGAGCAAAAAACCCACAATTGATATACGTTCCGTTCAAGATAGTATTCTTTGTTGATCGGCGGCAGTTCCAAGGCCAAAATATCGAAGGAGCCGATTACGCCATCGTCAATCCTGCTGACGGCCTCATCCAATTCCCCTTCAAAACCGTAAGCGAGGTTGAGTTTGTCGAAATCTCTGACCAAAGGCTCGATCAATTCAACCGCTATCGGCTGCGAAAATATCGTCCTGTCGCCAACTTTTACGATTTGACCGTTAATCAACACAAAATAATCGATTAAACTTATGATTTCTTTTATCGAGTACAGCATGAATTCGGCTCGCCCCGTCGCGATACCGATTTTATGTTTTTGTTTTAGTTTTTGAAGCGCCTTGACGGTCGACTCCTGGATGACGCGCTTTTCGTTATCGAATAAAGTCCCGTCAATATCAAATAAAAATAACATATCCTGCTCACTTTCTATTATTATGAATTGTATCACACTCTGGCCGGAAAAACAACTTTCCCGCCTAATCATTAACTTTTAACAAAGGAGATAAGAAAAATGAATAGAAACACGAAAAAAAACCGCCCGATTATCGAGCGCTTTAATGATGACAATATCAAAGTATTCGCTTTGGGCGGTCTCGATGAAATCGGGAAAAACATGTACGTCATCGAATGCGGAGACGAACTTATCATTATCGATTCCGGCATCATGTTTCCCGATAATAATTACGGCGTTGATTATATTATTCCCGATTACGCATATCTTAAAAATAACGAGGAAAAAATTATCGGCTTATTTATCACTCACGGTCACGAGGATCATATTGGCGGCATTCCCTATCTTTTACGCGACGTGAAAATACCCGCCGTTTACGCAAGCGGATTGGCCGTGAACTTGATAAAAATTAAAATGACCGAGTTTAGCCATATTCCAATTAACTTGATCGAGTATAATAACGATTCCGTTTTTAAATTCAAAAACTTTGAGGTGTCGTTTTTCCGTACCATTCACAGCATCCCCGATTCATCGGGGATAGCGGTTAAAACCCGTCTGGGATATATTCTCCACACCGGGGATTTCAAATTTGACTTCAACCCGCTTTCCGAGCACGCCGATTACGGCAAGCTGACGCGATACGCGGAAGCGGGAGTGTTATGCTTGCTGTCCGACTCCACAAACGCCCATGTCAGCAAATTCTCCTTCTCGGAAAAAAAGATCGGCGAAAGCATTAAAACAATATTCGGCAGTATCAAAGGAAGGATAATTATCTCGACGTTCGCTTCGAACGTCCACCGGGTGAAGCAAATTATCGACGCCAGTATCCAACATAACCGAAAAGTTATCGTCTTCGGGCGCAGCATGGAAAAAACAATATCAGTGAGCCAAAAATACAAATATATAAACGTGCCCCGCGGAACGTTCGTTAACGCCAGGGAATTTAAAAAAATCCTGCCCAACGAAATCACCATTCTTAGCACCGGCTCCCAGGGAGAGCCCTTGGCCGCATTATCCCGTATCGCCGACGGAAATCACAATCATATAAAAATAATCCCCGGCGACACGATTGTCTTTTCCTCATCTCCGATTCCGGGCAATCAAGAGGCAATCAACAGGATAATCAACAAACTTTATAAAGCGGGATGCAACGTTATCGTCAACAGCCCGCTAACCGACACGCACACATCGGGACACGCCAGCGAAACCGAACTTATGATTATGCTCTCGCTCACAAAACCAAAACACTTCATGCCGATTCACGGGCTTTATTCGATGCTTAAGCGGCACGCCCAGCTGGCCGTGGAAACCGGTGTCGCCCCCGAAAACTGTCACATTCTTGACAACGGGGAAGTCTTGACGTTTAGCGAAAGCAAGGTTTTCTCCCATTACGCCGTCCAATCCGGGAGCGTCTATATCGATTCCGATCGCTTTGACATCGATAACGCCGTCATCAAGGAACGAAAAATTCTTTCGGACGACGGAATGGTTTCGATCATCTTTACCGCGAAAAACCGGAGACTTACGAAAAAACCCAATGTCGTCAGCCGCGGGTTTATCTATCTTAAAGATTCGGAAGAACTGCTTTCGGAAATCGAAAAACGCGCCGAGCAAATTTATAATGATTACTTCCGCGCCACCAAACGTTTCCATACTAATTATCTGAATAATCTTATTACTCATGAACTGACTAATTTCATCTACGAAAAAACAGAAAAAAGACCGATGATCATTCCGGTCATTATGAATTATTAAAGAGATGTCCAAAAGAGAAAAACGAATGCCTCGACGGCTTCGTTTTTTTTTATTAATTACTCATTCATGATAAATAAAAAATAAGCCAAGGAGACAGGGGCTACATTCCCTTCCTTGGCTTTTTTAAGCGCGGGCAGTTTGCGGTTCATTTTCACCGTTCCATTACTTCGGTAAAATCACGCTTCGCTCAATACTTTTTCTTTGAAAATACGGTATATCTCCCTAACAAGCATCGCGTCTTCTAGCGCGTCGTGTTTTTGCTCTTCCATTTCCACGCCGCTTAATTCCTGATAAGTGTTAAACAAGCCCAAATCAATTTTAATATTGTAATAGTTTTTCATCACCTGCATGAAATTGATATAACGATTTCTGATATCAAGATCATTGATGCGGTTTATTTTAAAAGAATTTTCCAGGGCTAAAATATCGTTTCGCCCCCATGCTATTATTTTCGCGTCATATTTTTCTATGCACCATTTTAGTAGATTATAAAACTCTTTATAGTCGCAGGCGCCGTTAAAGTCTTCGCGTTTTTTTCCGATAAATTTTAATGTTCTCCGGTTCAGGGAGTATCTTTTCTGCGGTTTAACCAAAGAGCCGTCCTCGAATATAATGTTGCCGGACTCGTCTTCCACGACGATCCCGTATTGAATTATCTCCGCGACATGACTAAATGACTGATAATAAGGGGGAAGGGAATATTCCAAATCCAAAAACAACTTGTTTTTGGTCTTAAGCAATAAATTCCTTACCCCTTTTCTAATCGCAGCGAGATTGTAATAGACGACCTTATCGCGCTTGGTGCTTTGAACAATTTTATTGAAGGAATCGATCTCGTGACAGTGATAATCCCCGTATTGTTTCTTTTCGGCGCTGACGTTGACAAAAATATAAGGATTATAATAAAAATAGGGGCCAAAATCCTTAAACAGTTTACGCGACATGTAAAAATAATGAATCTTTTTTTGGCTCAAAACTTTAATGATTCTTTCTTTGGGGAGCGTTTTGACGATTTTACCGTAAACCTTCATGCTGATCCTTTCAGTTATTTATTATCAAGCGATAATTCTTTAATCCGGATTAATTCCAATATAGCTTGACTGCGACCTTTAACGCCCAATTTTTGAATGACGTTGGATATATGGTTTCTAACAGTTTTCTCGCTGATTTTTAATTTTTCCGCGATTTCTGTCGTGTCATAGTTGGCAATCAATAATTTGAAAATTTCGCGTTCCCGGTTTGTTAGAAATTTTTGTGTATACATGCTATCCCTCCTATATTATCCATTATTATAATATGCAAAAAAATATAGGACGTCACTACACCACTTTTTTTATTTCATTTATTTGTTCGTCGGTTAAATTTAATTCCCGTAATTTGCTCTCGAAATTTTCATAATCCGAATCCCTAAGTATCGCCAGTATTTGCTTCTTTCTGACCTTGCCGATGCCTTCAATCCCATCCAATCTCGATGACAATACCGCGCGCGAGTGGGTTTGACGGTAAAAAGTTATGGCAAAGCGGTGAACTTCGTCCTGAAGGTTTTCCAGGAAAAAAAATGTGTTTGATTTTCTGTCGATATTAATCTCTTCGTCTTTGAAAAACAAATACGACGTCCGGTGGCGATCGTCTTTGCCTAAGCCGAGAACATCAATCGCCAAACCTAAATCGGCGATGGCTTTCTCGGCGCTTTTAACTTGAGGCTTCCCGCCGTCGACAACGACCAAATCGGGAAATCTCTCCCCCGCCTCTTTGAGACGCCTGTATCTCCTGGTTACGATTTCATAAATCGAATGCGTGTCGTTGGCGCCGCTGACCGTTTTTATCCTGTACTTCCGATACTTTTTCCGCGCCGGCGCTCCGTCTTCGTAGACGACCATGGCGCCGACGGAATACGCGCCCTGAATATTGGAAACGTCAAAAGCCTCGATATAACGAGGCGGGGAAATCCCCAATAGGTCCCCCAACGCCTTGACCGCGCCCAGGGTCCTTTCCAATTTGTTTCTTTTTACCTTAATCATATGCGCAAGTTTTTCTTCGGCGTTTTCCGTTACCAGGTCAACGTATTTTTTCTTTTGCCCGCGCTTGGGAACGATAATCCTTTTTTTAATCGTCTCATCGATACCGCTTATATCGACGGCCGGCAAAAGAATCTCCTGAGGAAGGGGGTTATTATGATTTATGTAAAACTGGCCGATGAAATTGATGAACAGCTCTTCCGCCGTACCCATCAACTCAAATAAGTAATCGTCGCTGCCGATCGTTTTATGACCGCGAATGTGAAAGACCTGAATGCCGATGTATTGCTCGTCGCAATGATAAGAGAACACGTCGGTATCCTTAATCTTTAATTCCATCATTTGCTTTTCGGCGACGGTCTTTAAGTTCTCCAACAGTTGCCGGCATTCGAGCGCCTTTTCAAACTGCAAATTATCGGCCGCGCGCTTCATTTTCTCCTCTAACCTATCTTCCAACGCCTTGGCGTTCCCGTTCAGGAAAACGATAATTTCATCAAGCATCGCCTGATATTCTTCTTCGGAAACATCCTTTACGCACGGAGCCAAGCATTGGCCCAAATGATAATAAAGGCATTCCTTATTCGGGATGACGCGGCACTTCCGCAAAGGATAGATCCGATTTAAAAGTTCGACGATTTCCTTCGCGGCGTTGGCGTGCGGATACGGGCCAAAATATTTGCCTTTTTTATTGATGTCGCGCGTGTAATAGAGACGCGGGTATTTGTCGGCGCCGATGCAAATATACGGATATTTCTTGTCGTCGGTAAAAATAATGTTATATTTGGGGTTATGTTTTTTTATAAGGTTCATTTCCAAAATGAACGCTTCCGTTTCCGACGACGTGATAATATATTCAAAATCATCGATGTTTTCGACCAGTTTTGTCGTTTTGGCGTCGTGAACGCCGGTAAAATAGGACTTTATCCGGTTTGATAAATTTTTGGCTTTGCCGACGTAGATTATTTCCCGCGCCTTGTTGTACATCAAATAGCAGCCCGGCTTCTTCGGCAAGGCGCTTAGTTTTTCCTGCAGTTTCATTGAAACCTTACCCGCTAGTCTTGACTGTCTAAATCTTTGAGAATTTGCTCGATACGATTGCCGTATTCCAACGAGGAATCATATTTAAAGCGCAGTTCCGGCACTTTGCGCATTTTGATCTTTTTGCTAAGAAGAGTCCTTATATACCCTTTGGCCTCCTCGAAAGTGCGCGAAGTCGCTTCGATTTGACGTTCGTTACCCAAGACGCGGTAATAAACCGTCGCGTACGAATAATCGCCGGTCAACGAAACCTTGGTTATGGTAACAAATTTAAGCCGCTCGTCTTTGACGTCCGAC
>DGED01000071.1:21303-22142 GCA_002385755.1 Caryophanales bacterium UBA3935
CCGACTTTGACGTCGTTATAATTCTCGATCAAAATCCCGCATTCATAACCGGCGCGGACTTCCCTAACGTCATCCTTAAAGCGACGCAAGGAAGCGATTTTGCCTTCATAGACCACGATCGAATCGCGAATCAGCCGGACTTCGGCATTCCGATTGATAAAGCCGTCGGTAATATAACAACCGGCGATCGTGCCCAGTTTCGAAGCTATAAAGGTTTCCCGCACCTCGGCCTCGCCGATAATTTTCTCTTCGTAAATCGGTTCGAGCATCCCGGTCAACGCCGCTTCAATGTCTTCCAATAGTTTATATATGACATTGTAATAACGGATTTCGATTTCCTTTTCCTTCGCGTAATCGCTGATCTGCGCCGTCGCGCGAACATTAAAGGCAACGATAACTGCTTGCGATGCGACCGCTAGGTTAATATCGTTTTCGGTAACTCCGCCGACGCCGGAACGCACGACGTTTACTTTCACGCCTTCGACATCCATTTTTTCCAAAGAGTTTTGCAGGGCTTCTATCGAGCCGTGAACGTCGCCTTTGATAATTAAGTTCAATTCTTTCGTGGCCTGGCCGGGATCATCAAAAATATTGGCGAGTTGAATCGGTTTCCCGACGCCCATTTCTTTTTCGAATGCGCGTTTAGCCCGTTCCTCGGCAATCAGGCGAGCCGTTTTTTCATCTTCGAAAACCATGAACTGGTCGCCCGCTTGCGGGACGCCGTTTAACCCGGTAATTTCCACGGCTTTTGAAGGTCCGGCCGATTTAATTTTTGCTCTCGTTTCGTCCTGCATTGCCCTGATTTTCCCGTGCGTGTTGCCGACGACAATCGGGTCGCC
>DGED01000071.1:22301-26183 GCA_002385755.1 Caryophanales bacterium UBA3935
TGGCCTCGATTACGGTTCCCATGCCCAAACGGTCGGGGTTGGCGCGGAAATTTTCCATTTCCGCGGTCAAAAGAATCATCTCCAATAATTCGTCGACGCCTTGACCGGTCAACGCCGATATATTGACATAAATCGTGTTTCCGCCCCATTCTTCCGGAACCAAATTGTATTCGCTGAGTTCTTGCTTGATGCGGTCGGGGTTGACATTGGGTTTGTCTATCTTATTTACCGCCACGATAATCGGGACCTTGGCCGCGCGGGCATGATCAATGGCTTCTTTTGTTTGAGGCATGACGCCGTCATCGGCCGCCACGATTAAGACCACTATATCGGTCACCATCGCCCCGCGCGCCCGCATCTCCGTGAACGCGGCGTGACCCGGCGTATCAATAAACGTAATCGATTTCCCGTTTTTCTTTACTTGATAAGCGCCGATATGCTGGGTAATGCCGCCCATTTCGCTTGACGCGACGTTGGCGTTCCTAATCGTGTCAAGCAACGTCGTTTTACCGTGATCGACATGACCCATAATCGTAACGATTGGCGCTCTTTCTTCGAGCGATTCCTCCGGGTCGTCAATCTTGATGTTTTCGAATTTGGTGATGTCTTCCTCGGCTTTGTCTTTGATGACGAATTTAAATTCCTTGGCAAGAAGCTCGACCAAATCGCGATCGATCGCCTGCGTCGCGCTCACCATGAAACCCATCATAACGAGAGAGCGAACGAGGTCGCTGATGCTGACTTTCACCGCGTCCGCTATCTGAGCGACGGTCATTCCCGGTGTGTAATACAAAATATTGTCGCCGCGAATATCGATGTTCGCTTGGCGGCGGCCAAATTTTTTCGCTCGCTTCTTGACATTCTTCAGGCGAACGTGAACACGGGTTTCTTTCTCGTATTCGGTATATTTATCGTCATACACTCTAGTAAGTTCGATTTCAGGTTCCTCGCGTTCAGCCGGCATATCCTCTTTTTTGGGCGTACGCGGTTTGGCCGGTTGGCCTTTTTTAGCCGCGGCCGGTTTTGGTTTTTCCTGCTCGGCTTTCTTGGCGTCTGCCGGCTTTTTCGTTTTCGGCTTGCCGGCGGGTTTGGCCTTGGCTTGAGGTTTATCTTCCTCTTTGGCTTTTTCCCGCGGTTTTTCTTTTTGCGGGGCGGCCTCTTCTTTCTCCTCCTGAGCGGGTTTTTCCTTTGCCGCGACCATTTTACGCGCTTCCGCCCTGATGTCGATTTTATACACCTTGCTTAATTTTTTGACAATATCATTGGCGATGTCGGTTTCCAAATCAGCCGTAATCCCGACATTTTCCAACTTTGTCAATAATTCTGTTTCCGGAACCTGTATTACTTCGAGAATTTCCCTAACTTTCATTTAATACCTCCATTTAATTGCCCGCGTATTGCGTCGGAAAAACCCTGGTCAGTGATCGCGAGAACCTTACACAATGGTTTGCCGATCGCTTTGGACAATTCTTCGCTAGAATATTCATTAATTACCAATACATTGTAATCATAACATTTTTTCTGAAATTTTTTAACGGTGTTGCTGGCGGCGTCGCTGGCGATAAATACTATTTTCGCCAAATTCTTTTTTATCGCCCACAAAACGGCATCGCTGCCGGCTACCAATTTATTAGCCCTGCGCGCAAGGCCCAAATAACCCGGGACTTTATTCCCGCGCATTCTCTTCCTTCAATAATCGCGTCAAGCGATCGTATATTTCGGAAGGAACGCTAACCCCGAGATGTTTATCCAATATTTTTGATTTTCTTGCTTTTTGGATCGCTTCGTTTTGTTTGGATAAGTAAGCGCCGCGACCGCGGAGTTTACCAGTCGGGTCAATTTCAACGCTTCCTTCCGTAGTCCTTACGATCCGAAACATCTCGTTTTTGGGGTGTTTTTCGTTGGTTGCCACGCAATGCCTAATCGGTATTTTCTTTTTTTTCATCATGCAACACCTAATTTCTTTTTACATTATACGTGAACTCGATGCCTTCCTTGGTGGCGTCCGATAATTTCTTAATATCAATCTTCCATCCGATGGCATAAGCCGCCAATCGGGCGTTTTGTCCTTTTTTGCCGATAGCCAAGGAATATTGGTCGTCCGCGACTATTACCGTCGCCTGTTTCTTTTTCTCATCGGCGATTACGCTTAAAGACTGCGCGGGAAGCAAGGCCTCGGCGATCAAATCCACGGGATTATCGCGCCAGATAAAGATATCAATTTTCTCGCCGTTTAACAGTCTGTTAATTTCCTTGATTCTTAACCCGCCCTGACCGACGCAGGCGCCGATCGGATCAATATTATCGTGCAGCGAGACAACGCCGATTTTCGTCCGGTCGCCGGGATCGCGGGCGATGCCCATAATTTCCACGGACCCGTCGTGAACCTCGGGAATAACCAGTTCAAATAGTCTTTTTACTATTTCCCGATTTACCCGCGTTAAAAACACTTTCGGTCCCTTCGTTGTTTTTTCAACTTTTGTGATATAGACCTTCTTTACTTCCCCGGGCGTAAAACTTTCTCCCGGCAGTCCTTCCTTATCCGGCATAGTCGCCATCGTGTTTTTCCCGATATGGAAAGTCACGAAACCGTTGTTATAATCCACCACGTTCGCGTTGATTACTTCGCCGACTTTTTCGGAAAAGTATTCGTACGCGTATTCCCTTTCGAGTTCTTTCAAACCGCTAAGCAGGCTTTGTTTGAAAATCGAGGCGGCTTTCCTGCTGAAAGTATTCAGGTTAATTTCCGTTTTAATCTCGCCGCCGACTTTAACTTTCGGTTTTATTATTTGCGCGTCCTCAAGCAAAATTTGCCCGCGGACCGGGCCGTTCGGGTCAATTTTATCGACAACATATTTATATTCCCAAACCCTAATCCTCTTTTTTTCAAAATCCCATTCGGTTTTTATATCCCCCGTATAACCGGCGTTACGGCTTGATACGGAAATGGCCGTCTCCACCTTCGACAAAACATCCTCGATTGTCAATCCTCTTTCCGCGGCTATCGTCTCCAATGATTCAAAAAAAGCTTTACTAATCATTTTACCTCCTAATATTTAACCATATTGCTTGATTCGTTTCCGTCTATCTGGTTGTTAATCCGAAAAAAGCTTAATGCTTATCCGATTTTTTTATTTACTGATCCCCTAATATATATATTCGGTAGCCCGCCGCGTTATATCCGCGCGGTTTTCAGGCGCTTTACAATCCGCGGCATTATTATATAAAGGAGTGAGATAAACTCACTCCTTACTTAACACTCCGCTATGTATTATAGCACGATTGCATAATACTGTCAAATGGTTTTTTTACGGTTTGGCCGGCAAATCGGAATAAAGGAAAACCGATTCGTTATAGCCCTTCCCATCGGATACGGTGACCAGATAGCCGACGCGGATCGGTCGATCTATCAATTTAATAATCCGTCCGTAATTATCGACATATTCCAAATTGTTCGACGTGAAGGTTATGGTGTAACCATCAAGCTCGGTCAAGGCAAGATACTCCGCCTCCACAAGCGAAATGGCGTTAGCGTAAAGATTATTCCGTCTTAACGTTTGCGGGCAGTTTTTACCGCTGTAATCATAATGCTGCTTGATGTCGCTCACTTGCAGATTATATTTCACCAACAGCGAAGCCATTAATTTCGCGGTTCTGTGCCACGTCGTGTACAAATCGCTTCCTTCGTCAACGCATGTCTCGATTCCTATCGTTGTCGAATAAGCCGCGTAAGTATCGCCCTGCCAAGCGACTTCGTTATCGGGCAGGAGCTGAACAACTTAAGCGTCATCGACGGAATAATGCCAGGAGCGAGCCTTGTAATAAAGAAAATTGTCGGGATCGGCGGTATAAGCCGCGTGCTCATCGGCGGTGGCGCCATAA
>DGED01000061.1:0-5063 GCA_002385755.1 Caryophanales bacterium UBA3935
GAATGGCGGGACGTTTTCGCCGAGGAAAAAGGCGTATTAACTAGCTTTTTAAAGGATATCAAACTTTTAAGAATTGAACATATCGGGAGCACCGCGATTCCTGATATTTATGCGAAAGACATCGTCTATGTGGAAGAGAAAGATTTCGTCAGGGCTGAATCGATTCTTAAAGAAAATGGTTATATATTGATGTATCAAAAAGAAACAACGGCCGCGTTTAACAAGGGATATACCGAAGATGGTTTTGCTGAAAAAGTATTTCACGTTCATTTGCGCACGAGAGGCGATATCGACGAGCTATATTTCCGGGATTATCTTTTGGAGTTTCTCGATGTCGCGAAAGAATATGAATCGCTGAAGTTAAAACTGTGGAAACAATAAGAATATAACCGGGATGGTTATACCGACGCTAAAACGAAGTTCATAGGTGAGATTACTTCCAAAGCCAAAGAGTTTTATAATGGCAAATATTAATGATTAAAAACATCTCCGAGTCACGCCAGTGCCAGGAGATGTATTTTTTTATCAGCCATATAAACGTCGCTTGAAAATTAAACGATCTATTTATTTTTTTATATGTCGAAGCATAATAAATTGCATTTCCGCAAATAAATTAACGCTAATTTTCATATTATTTATATGACGGTTTTCATAAGAAATTTGATGTTGAAGGATTCATATTAGAAAAAAACATCTCCAAGTTGTATATGTCAATTTGCTGATTCCTTACTACATCCAGTTAACATTATCAACAATAAATATCATACTTATACAATTACTCCTTATCCAACATATTCAGTTCTAGATCTCTAATGGTCATTACTCATAATCCAACCATTTTTTAAGATTCTTAACTTTTTTCTCTTTCACTTTTCGTCTAAACTTCTTGTCTTTATACTGCATTTTTCTTTTCATACTGCACGCCTCTCACTAATTTGCTTTTCAACTTATCTAATTCACCCAACTCATATTACTTATAATTACATTTCTAAGGATCCAGCATTAAAATCAATTTGTGAAGAAGCTTTATACGCGGTAGAAACGATAACAAAAAGAGTCGTGGAAAGTTGGGAAAAACAGTATGTCAAAAAAGGCGGATATGCAAAGTGTCCCGATCCGGAAGATTTTATATACAAGGCATACGACGAGGAAGTAAACTGTTACCGAGAATTCAAAGGGTTTTTTACCGATATTTCCTGCTGTGAACGGTTTGATTTTGACAAACCGATAACAAAAGATACTGTCATTTACGTAAGGTTTGAGACCGATTTTTCGGCGTAAAACAAAGCAAAAAGCCGCGTTTTAAGCGGTCTTTTTAATTTTTAGATGTCTTTACGGTGTTACCTGATTACCATCTTGATATACAAATTAACGTCAACTTATTTTTCACCTTGAAAGAAATCCCTTTTCGTGTTATTATTATCAAGGAAGAATAAGACGGAAAGAGGTTGTTTTACGCATGAATATTTTATTGATGCTTATACCGAAAAACAAAGTCGCATACATTTTTGAGGACTCGACGGTCCGGCAGGCTCTTGAGAAAATGGAATACCACCGCTACACCGCGGTCCCCATCCTTAATAGGGAAGGGGGTTATGTTGGCACTTTAACCGAGGGAGATTTACTATGGGCGATAAAAAATAAATATGATTTAAATCTAAAAGCCGCGGAGAATCTCCCCGTGTCATCGATTCCCCGCAATCGTGACAACTTACCGGTAACAATCGAAGTATCGTTTGCGGAGCTGGTTCGGAAGGCCGTGGAACAGAACTTTGTCCCGGTCCTTGACGGCAAATTCTCGTTTATCGGTATCATCACAAGAAAAGATATTATCCAATATTGCTATAAAAAAATGTGCGCGAAAGAAGAACGTTAATCCCCGGATTATCGCTCTTTTTTTATTATGAAATTTGCTTTATTTTTGCTAATTTATGTTATAATATAAGAGAGCGTTTTCATTATGAAAACAGAAAGGAAGAGTATGAACAAATTTGATTACATGGAAAAACACGGTTTCGAACAGTTGGTTTATTTCTACGATAAAACAACTGGCTTGAAAGGCATCACGTGTATTCACGATACGACTTTGGGACCAGCATTGGGAGGGACGCGATTATGGAATTACAAGAACGAAGACGAGGCGACTCTCGACGTGATGCGGTTAGCGCGGGGGATGACGTTAAAAAGCGCGGCCGCGGGACTAAATCTGGGCGGCGGGAAAACCGTTTTGATCGGTGACGCCGAAACATGCAAGTCGGAAGCTTATTTTAGGGCTTTGGGGCGTTTTGTTCAGAGTTTAAACGGCCGTTACATTACCGCCGAGGACGTCAACACGACGACTCGCGATATGGAGTATGTCAACATGGAAACCGATTATGTCGTCGGTTTGGAGGGGAAATCGGGCAATCCGTCGCCCTTTACCGCGTTAGGGGCTTTTTACGGTATTAAAGCGGCTCTTTATTACCGTTTTGGCACCGATGACGTCACAAAATTTAGTTTTGCCGTGCAGGGAGCGGGACAAACGGGATATTACTTGATCAAATACCTTTTAGAACATAAAGCGAAAAAAATATATTTTTCGGAAATTAATCCCAAGCATATCGAGCGGATGAACCGCGAGCATCCGGAAGTGGAATTCGTTGATCCCGACGGGATTTACAATCTCGATATCGACGTGTTCTCGCCTTGCGCTTTGGGCGCCGTTCTTAATGACGAGACAATCCCAAAGTTAAAGGCGAAAGTCATCGCCGGGACGGCCAATAACCAGCTCCTGGACGAGGTAAAACACGGGGAAGCGGTCAAAAGCCGCGGCATTCTCTACGCTCCCGATTTCGTCATCAACGCCGGCGGCGTGATTAACGTTCATCACGAGATACGGGGGTATAACCGGGACAACGTTATCCGGGACGTAAAGAAAATATACGATCGTCTGCTGGAAATATTTAAAATCAGCGATAAAGAAGGCATTGCCACGCAACAAGCGGCGAAGATCTTCGCCATGAAGCGGATCGAAACCATCGGCAGGATTCGCTCCAACTTCATCCCCTAAGATTAAGGAGCATCGTCATGAAGAGAATTACTTTTATCACCGGTCACTACGGCAGCGGTAAATCGGAGTTCGCCGTGAATCTCGCCATTAGCGAAGGCGCGAACATGATAGTCGACCTTGATATTATCAACCCGTATTTCCGTTCCCGCGAGCTGGCGAGACTTTTGGAGGAAAAAAACGTCAGCCTCGTGTCCTCACCCTTAAAAGACGCCACGGGAAGCGATTTGCCGTATATCGCGAAAGAGGCATACCAACCTTTTTCCGCGCCGGACATCCGCGCGATTTATGATTTGGGCGGTGACCGGGCCGGCGCCCGCCTGATGCGCCAGTTCAAAGATCTTATGAACATCGCAGAGGTCGATTTATTGTTATGCGTGAACGTCTACCGGGAACTCACCTCCTCGCCCGAGAAAATAACCGACATAATCCGGCAGATCGAGGAAAGCGCGGGCTTCCGGGTAACAGGGTTGATAAACAACAGTAATTTTCTTCGCGACACGACTTACGATGACCTGCTTTACGGGGAGACGGTTTTAAAGGAAGTGGAAAAACGGACGCGTCTTGCGATCGTTTACACCGGGGTCTACGAAGACCTTGCGAAAAAGTGCGGCCCGCTTGCGGGGCAAGTTATACCGCTTAAGCTTTATTTACGGAAGAAGTGGCTATAAAAAATTTAACGGAGGATTAATGGCGAAAGGGAAAATTTCTTTTGATTACGATTATTGCAAAGGCTGCCGTCTTTGCGTCGAGTTTTGTCCGCCGAAGATTTTGGCGATGGATACGAGCAAAATGAATGAAAAGGGATATAATTTGGTCAAAGTAGTCGAACCGGAGAAATGCATCGGCTGCGCTTTTTGCGCGATCATGTGCCCGGATTCGGTGATTACCGTAGAGAGGATTTCCGCTCATGGCTAAAGTGTTGATGAAAGGTAACGAGGCGATCGCGGTCGCGTCCCTGAAGGGCGGTTGCGAGGCTTTCTTTGGTTACCCAATCACCCCGCAAAACGAGATCCCCGAGTATTTGTCCCGGGCGATGAAAGAGGCGGGGAAGATATTTGTCCAGGCGGAATCGGAAGTCGCCTCGATTAACATGGTCTACGGCGCCGCCGGCGCCGGAATCAGGGCGATGACGTCCTCCTCTTCTCCGGGAATCGCCCTGATGCAGGAAGGAATATCTTATCTCGCGGGCGCCGAGCTTCCGTGTGTGATCGTAAACGTCATGCGCGGCGGACCCGGGTTGGGCGGAATCCAGCCTTCGCAGTCCGATTATTTCCAGATAACCCGCGGTGGCGGGAACGGCGATTACCGCGTGATTGCTTTCGCGCCGGAAACATTGCAGGAGACGATGATGATTGTCGCCGAGGCGTTTGAGATCGCCGACTATTACCGGAACCCCGTGATGATCGCGGTCGATGGCTTGATCGGCCAGATGATGGAATCGGTCGATCCCGATTTCGAGGTCCCGAGAAGAGAGTTTCCGCCCAAGGATTGGGCAACGACGGGAGAGCCCGGAAAACACCGGGTCATCAATTCGCTTTACTTGGATCCAAAGGATTTGGAAAGGCACAACCTTAAGCTTGAGGAAAAGTATAAAAAAGCCCGCGAAAACGAGCAACGCCACGAGCTTATATCAACTGACGACGCGGAGATACTCATCGTCGCCTACGGAACGATGGCGCGCATTTGCCGGTCGGCGATCGAGACGCTCCGGGAGGACGGCGTCAAAGCCGGGATTATCCGGCCGGTGTCGATTTGGCCGTTTCCCGAAAAGGCCTTCGCCGCTCTTCCCGCGACGGTCAAAGGGATACTTTGTTGCGAGTTAAGCGCCGGGCAAATGATTGACGACGTTAAAATCGCCGTCGCCGGGCGGCTGCCGGTCAAGTTTTTCGGCCGCTCCGGCGGGATGATCCCCGAACCGGAGGAGATTGTCGGCGCCGCGAAAAAATTTCTCGCGGAGGTCGGAAATGAATAAAATCATCTATCGGAAAAGCGCGATGTTGACGGACGCGCCGCT
>DGED01000061.1:5090-8098 GCA_002385755.1 Caryophanales bacterium UBA3935
CATCGGCGTCGCGAGCGTCGGCTGCTCCGTTTTCGCATATAATTTCTTTAATTGCGATATGCAGCAAGCGGCTCACGGTCGCGCCTGCGCGGTTGCGACCGGGATTAAAAGAGCGCGACCCGAGGCTTTGGTTTTTACATACCAGGGCGACGGGGACTTGGCTTCAATCGGAATCGCGGAGACGATTCACGCCGCCAACCGCGGCGAGAATATCACCGTCATCTTCATCAATAACGCGATTTACGGGATGACGGGCGGGCAAATGGCGCCCACGACCTTAATCGGACAAAAAACGACGACTTCGCCTTTCGGGAGGAATGAAGCCGAGCACGGGATGCCGATTCGAATCGCGGAGATATTTGCGCAGATTCCGAAGGCGGCTTACGTCGCCCGCGTCTCCGTCCATAACCCGCAGGCGGTAAGGAAAGCCAAAGCCGCCCTGAAGAGAGCTTTTACGTATCAGATAGAAAAAAGAGGTTTTTCGATTGTCGAGTTTTTGTCGTCGTGCCCTGTCAACTGGGGCATGACGCCGCGCGAGGCCTTGAAATGGATTGAGGAAAATATGACCGCCTATTACCCATTGGGCGTATATAAGGACGCGGGTGAAGTCGATGAATAAAACGGTAAGGTTCACAATCGCCGGCTTCGGCGGCCAGGGCGTGATGTTGCTCGGACAGCTTATCGCTCACGCCGGCGCGAGAGTAAATCTTAACAGCCTTTGGTTCCCGTCCTACGGGCCGGAAACGCGTGGCGGGACCGCGAATTGCGCCGTGACCGTCTCGCCCGCGCCGATTAACTCGCCGGTTTACTCCCGCGCGGACGTCTTAATCGCGCTCAATAAACCGTCATACGAGCGCTTTAAGGAGAAAGTCGCGCCCGGGGGAATAATCCTTTATAACTCGTCGCTTTTCGAACCGGAAGATGTTCCGGAAAACGTCAAAATATACGGCGTTCCCGTTAATGACATCGCGAAAGAATTGGGAAATATTCGCGTCGCCAACATGGTGATGCTCGGAGCGTATCTCGCGCTTTCACCGCTATTTGAAGACGAGGTAATCCATTCAGTCCTCAGCGACCTTTTGGGCGCGAAAAAGGAAAGCATGCTCGCTCTTAATGTCGAAGCGGTCGAGGCGGGAAAACGCTATATCGCGGGGGGCGGGAAATGATTACCGACTTTAACGCCCTCCTTAACAAATGCAAAGCTCTCCCCCGCAAGCGGCTTGTCGTCTGCGGGGGCGAGGACGAGGCGGCGCAGCTTGCTGTAAAGCGCGCCGCCGATATCGGACTCGTGAGCCCGATTCTTGTCGGCTCCGCGGGAAAGATTAAAGAAATAATGACCGTTACCGGCCTTTCGGCCGACGTGATCGGGACCGAAACGCCGGAAGAAGCGTCCGCGGCGGCGGTAAGGCTCGTCCGCGAGGGCGAAGGCGATATTTTGATGAAAGGGATGATCGACACCGGGGCGTTATTGAAGGCGGTGGTGAACCGCGAGACCGGCATCCGTCTTTCTTCGCTTCTTTCGCATGTGACCGTCTTTTCCGTTCCCACGCTTGATAAGTTGCTTCTCGCAACCGATTGCGCGATGGTAATCGCGCCGGATTTTGCTGATAAAATCGGGATAATCGAGAATGCTGCGATTGTTGCCCGGGTCTTGGGAATCGCCGTCCCGAAGGTCGCCGTTCTGTCGGCCTCCGAAAAAGTTAACCCGAAAATGCTCTCGTCAGAGGAAGCGGCGGCGCTCGCGCGGCATTTCGCCGGGCGGGAAGATTTGATCGTCGCCGGACCATACGCACTTGACAACGTGATTTCGGAAGAAGCGGCGCGCCGGAAAGGCATAGCGGGCGGGGCGGCGGGGTCTGCCGACGTTATCGTTTTCCCGGGAATCGAGGCGGGGAACGTCTTTTACAAGACCGCGGTTTATCTCGCCGGGGCGACGCCCGCCGGGGTCGTTATCGGCGCCCGCGCGCCAATCGCGCTCACGAGCCGGGCCGATTCTGAACAGGCGAAATTTTACTCGATCGCGCTCGCGATGGTGGTGGAAAATGAAACCGATAATTCTCGCGATTAACCCCGGGTCTTCCTCAACGAAGATCGCTCTGTACCGGGACATTGCGCCCTTGGCGGAGGCGAACATCCGTCACGATTTAAGCGTCGTAGCCCGGTTTCCGTCGGTCATGGCGCAGAAGGATTTTCGGCTTGATTTGATCGTCAAGTTCGTCGTGGACAACGGCTATTCCCTTGACGACATCGACATCTTCGTCGGCCGCGGCGGTCTGTTACGGCCGCTTGCTTCCGGGGGAGCCTATATCGTAAACGAGCGAATGATCGCGGACCTTGAAAGCGGGCGGTATGGCAGCCACGCTTCCAACCTCGGCGCGGCGCTAGCTTATGAGCTCGCAAATCCGCGCGGGAAGCCCGCTTATATCGTCGACCCCGTGATTATTGACGAACTTGACGACATCGCCCGCGCGAGCGGTTTTTCCCTCATCCCGCGCCGGAGCGTCTTTCACGCTTTAAATCAGAAAGCGATGGCGGTCCGTTACTCCGAAGAGATTAACCGGTCTTACCGCGATTTAAATTTGATTGTCGCGCATCTCGGCGGCGGGATTTCCATCGGTCTTCATCGCAAGGGTCGGGTCGTCGACGTTAACGACGCCCTGGGGGGCGAAGGACCGATCAGCCCGGAACGTTCCGGCAGCCTGCCGGTGTTCCCGCTCATCGATTTGTGCTACTCCGGCCGCTACGCCAAGGAGGAACTGAAAAAACTTATCGTCGGCAAGGGCGGCCTCGCCTCTTATCTGGGGACGAGCGACGGCTTCGTAATCGCCCGCCGAATCGAAGAAGGCGACGCGGAGGCGGCCTTTTACCTTGAGGTGATGGCCTACCAAATCGTGAAGGAAATCGGCGCGCTAACCTACGCCGCTTCCGGCGATGTTGACGCGGTGATCATCACCGGCGGTTTCGCAAACAGCCGCCAGTTGATCGGTTTTATCCGCAAGTACCTTCCC
>DGED01000073.1:0-4805 GCA_002385755.1 Caryophanales bacterium UBA3935
GCGACGCCGATAATGACTAGGGCCAAGGCCGGGACAACAAAACGCGAGCGGAAAATATATTTATTATAACCCGCTTTAAGCCCCCCTCTGTCTTTTTTAAGGAGCGAAAAGAACGACCGGTGACTCGTCTTCTCGATTAGTTTGTCGAATAAAATAATCAAGGCGGGAAGCATGAAAATAACGGTTATCAAAGAAAACAAGATCGCCTTTGCTAAAACCAAACCGACGTCGGCGCCAATCCTGTATTTCATGAACATAATGGCAACGAACCCGGCGACCGTCGTCAGGCTGCTCGCGAGAACCGGAACCAAGGACGTCTTCCAGGCCTTGGTGAGAGCCTCATTCCGGGAAAGATTTTGTTTCCGGTAATGGCGATAGCGGCTAAACATGATAATCGAATAATCCATGCAAAGCGCGAGCTGCAAAACCGGGCTCACGGCATAGGTGAGATAAGATATCTCCGGAAAGATTATATTGGTCCCCATGCCGAGAACGATCGCTACGCCAGTCACAACCGCGAACAGCGCCGGCTCGATAAACGATGTCGTCATCAACGTTAGTATCAAGAAAACAATCGGGATGATAATCAATAAAATCCGCGGCAATTGTTTTTTGACCATTTGGTTAAAATAGTATGTGAGATATGATTGCCCGCTCATGTAATAATTGTATCCCGCCTCGTCCAAACGCTTGACAATATCTCCGATCGCCTCCTGCGTCCGGGCGCTGTAGTCGCTTTCCGCGAGCACGACTTGCATCAGGACTTTATCGTCTTTAACGCGGTAGTCGATATGGTTGACGTCGTCGACGCTAATAAGTTCCTTCAGCTCGTTAATCCGTTCCGCGTTCGCGACGCCCTCGACCATCACCAGTAGATATCCCGAACTCCCGAATTCCGATTCCAACAAATCCAGACCTTCCTTGATTTTATTGTCGGCGGGAAGGTATTTCGAATTATCATAGTTAATATTGACAAAAGGTATCATTATCCCGCAAGCGATCGTTATAAACGCAAAGACCGCCAAAATTAGATACTTCCATCTTCCAAACATATTTCCTCCTTTTTTAATAATCACATTGTTGATTATTTTCTCTATATGTAGTATACTATAAGCAACGAAAAGATAAAATATCAATATCATTGATTATGTTTATTACTCGTCATAATCGTTGAATTGACGGTTAATGAACATTTATTTCTTAATTGTTAAGGAGGATGTATGGACAGACGCGTAAGGAAAACTCGAAAATTATTGAAGGAAGCCTTGGTCGCGCTCATGACCGAAAAAGATTTTCGAAAGATCACGGTCACCGAGTTGACTAAAAAGGCCGATATTAACCGGGGGACTTTTTATCTTCACTATTTCGACATCTACGATTTGTTGGAAGAGATGGAAAACGAGGCGCTTGATTACATTAAGAAAATCATCGAAAAATACAGTAATCCCGTCGATTACTATAAAATCTTGATTAACATCATCGAATATGTGAAAGGCAAAAAAACATTTTTCCAACAAATATTCGGAGAAAACGGCGACATAGCCTTCATAAATAAACTAAAACAAGAAATGAAAAAAATCTTTATCCGCACCAACAAGGACATCCCGCAAAAAGGCGGCATCTTCCAGGAAGCGTTCGCCTCTTTTATCGTGAGCGGCGGGATGGGCGTCTTTCAGGAGTGGCTCGAACAAAACTGCGAGCCGCCGATTCACACTTTGATTTATCAATTCTACGATACTTTCAGTAAAATAACCGTATAAACACAGAGCGCTGACAAAGTCAGCGCTCTTTTTTTGCGTATCATTTCTATATAAATCATGATTTTTCATTTTTAGGTATGCAAAAAAAACTCTTTGTAACGGAAGGGATTATCTTTAATCACGACGTTTTCGTTAACTAATTCGACGACATACAAGGCCCGCTTAAAAGCGGTTGTTCATTTATCGATTCAACGGAAAATAGAAAAAAGAAGGATGTTTTTTTGTTATTGAGATATTTATTATACCTATAGTTGAGTTCAACCAATGGTTGTTTGATAATTTTTATTTTATGGTATAATCAATGCGGAGGTAATAAAATGTTTGATTTCGACGGCTTCGGCCAGCGCCTGCAAAAACTGCGCAAACAGAAAATATGACCCAGGGGGATTTCGCCGACAGACTCGGCGTGACCGCCCAAGCGGTATCAAAATGGGAAAACGACTTAAGTTATCCCGACATTACTCTCATTCCTACGATCGCGACGATCTTTAACGTGGAAGAAAACGACCTCTTCGGATTTAAAAGGAAGAACGCGAAAACCGATTACCATTTTCCGAAAAGCTATGACGGGATGACCTTGGTCCATCATTTCCAGAATATCGCTTGCTACTCGACGAAGACGGTCGCGTCAATCGACGGGTCGGGAGTTAAATTTACGGACGGAAGTTCCGCCGAGTTATCCAATCGCCTGGTCGTCAACACGGGAAAGGGCGAAATCAAATTGCTCGCGGTTGACGACGCGCGCCAAGACCTCGATTTGACCAAGACGGCCGCGGATTACGAGTTTGTGTCCGTCGAAAACATCGATATCGAGGTCATCGCCAACAAATGCGAGATCACGCGTTCAAAAGACGGAAAATGCCATGTCCGCGCGCGCGGCGACGCGGCCTTTATCGACATCCTTGACGTCATGACCAATCAAGACACCCTGATCATCCGTTTCAGGGATAAGGAAGAGTATAATGCCGACAAGTATGACGGCAACCACATCAGGATCGAATTGCCGCGCGAAACCGGCAACTTTGCGGCGATCAAGGTAAACGGCAGCGGCGAGCTTGTTTCCGACATCGCCATGTTCAAAAGCGGGAAAATCTCCATCAACGGCTCGGGAAATATCAAAATGCGCGATTTCGCTTCATGCGATCTGATGATAAACGGTTCCGGCTCGATGGAAGCCGGTGAGACGAAAGCGTCCAACTGCGTGGTGAACGGCTCCGGCGACCTGAACTGGAAGACCGTCGAAAACTTGGACGCCACCATCAACGGCGCTGGCAGGCTGGAAATTGAAAATGCGGTCATTTCTAACGTCAACGTTAACGGCTCCGGGGAAGTTGACATCGCCAATATCCTTGACGACGGGGAAATGACGCTGCGCGTTGCCGGGAACGGCGACGTCAAAATCGGGAAGGGCTATTGCCGGAAACTAGACATCAACATTAGCGGCAGCGGCGATGTCGACGCGGCTGGGGTGACGACGCAAAAGGCTTCAATCATCATCAAGTCCAGTGGTAAGGTCACGATTGGAAGGGTAACCGATTCCTCCATTGAGCAAATCATCAAGAAGGGCGTTATCAATATCCTGAAACGGGGTAAAGAATAATAACAATCGGTAGTTTTTTTGTTAATATGGTTAAGAAAAAAAAGTTTGATGGGCTATCCATGAAACTTTTTTCAATGTGTGATGCGAAAATTAATAAAAAGCATCTCGCCAATATTCGGTTGAGACGCTTCTTTTAAACCGCTTATTTTGTAACTGCGGTACAAATTTAAAAACTTCTTTTTTAAACGGTATTAAAAAAGGAATTTGTCAACAGGCTAAGAGCGGTTTTGCGCTCTTTTTATTTTCGGAATATGTCTGTTTTATATAAATAACGTTCGGGCGCCTTGGCGATATACTCGACGAGACGCGCGACGTCCAAAGTTTCCATTTGAACGCGCAGCTCGATGACCTGCGAATAACTCTTGCCGGTGTCCGTAAAGGCCTCGATTTGAACGTATAAAGTAAAATGACGAAAATCCGTAACAACGGTTTGTTCCCAAATATCCCCGTGGCGCGTCAACGTGTTTTTAAGATTGTGAAGCTTAAAGGGCATCCAACTTTTTTGGTCGGCGGATATCCTCGTCTGGTAAGAAACCTCCTCGTCGCCGAACCGGTGGTTATCCCAAGTAATGCGAACGACGTCGTTTTCATGGACCGTCACCGGGCCCTGATACGGCTCGCCGTTGACTTTAATGGCAAAATCGCCTATTTTTTCATAAGAATTCAATAGAAGCGGCGACGATACGATTTTTCCCGCGTCCGTGACGGCGATAACCCGGTAGTAGTTCTGGTTGCGGCCGGGCGGGAGAACATAAGGCTGAAAGCAATTCACGCCTGCGTCGACAACGGGATTATCCGCCGAGGTAATATCGGTCCAAAAATATCCGTCGGGCGAAGATTGAACTTTATATGTAATCCCCTCGCCTTTAAGTTTCGTCCATACGAAATTCATCGCCGATCCAGCGTGTATTTCGCCGACGGCGGTAAAATTCCGCAGGTAGTCGAAACGCTCGTTAGCGAGCAAACTGAAATATGTGGAGGAACGGCCGATCCGATTTCGGGCATCGATCCTGAAATTAACAACGCTTTCGCCGCCCAATTTGACTTGAAGCGTGCAATTATGACCGCTTTTTTCGATCTGATAATCCCCGCCCGACACCAATTCCCAATTCCCGTCTTCCGTCGACTTATATACGTCATAAGAAATCGGGCCGCCCAAAGTATGGGAAAGCTCAAGCCACCGCAGCCGGATTATCGAATGAAAATGCGCGACCTCGGGGACGGCGATATCGGTAATTTGACCCAGATCAAGCAAGGAGCCCGTATCCGCGCCCTGGGTGGAAACCGAAATTCCCGCGCCCAAAGAGTTGCTAACGGATATCGCTTTTACGCCGTATACGTAGTTTTTCCCGGTATCGATCTCATCGATATAACTAATAACTCCTCCTGAAGAAATATCGCCGACGATGTCGATTATCTCGGCGGAGGAAAAATCAAGGGCGCCG
>DGED01000073.1:5047-7688 GCA_002385755.1 Caryophanales bacterium UBA3935
GTAATTTCTTAATTCCGGTAAAACCGCCGGGCGATTCCACATCTCGCTCCGCACGTTTTCCATATTGCTGTGATAACGCCCGGCGCCAGACTTATATGCCGAACGGACCTGATTATAACTAAAGATGACGTGTCCCCTTACTTCCGGGTATTGGCTCGCGTACTGGACTTGGTTCGCGGCTTCGCGCGGGTTAGTGTACCAGGAGGCGCTGGACGAATCGGACGCCATGTAGAGCCCCATTCCCAAATACAGGTTAACCTTTTTGTGTTTCAGGGCTTTTACCCACCAATCGATAACGTCGGCGTAACCGGCGGAGACATGCTCCATCGCCCAGTAGCTTTGGGGAACGATATAATCGATCCACTCGTTGTCGACCCATTTTTTCGTGTCGGAATAAAGCGGACTCCCGTAGTGCGCGTAACCCGAAGTGTTCGAGCCGTAAGGCGAGATTAAATTGCCGTTTTCGTCATATTGCGCGGTCGCCGAGTAATAGCCGTTGCGGTAAATGCCGGTCGGCGAGATTCCCAATTGCACCATGCGTCCGGTCTCGTCGTTATATTTTCTGATTCGCTGCGATAACGCCTCGATAAAAAGGTCAACTTGTTTCCGGCGGAAATCATCGGCGGAAAGACCCTCGTTATTGTATTTTTGCCGGGTCGCGCTGTCGTCGATTCCGCTGATATAGAAATAGTCGTCGAAATGAATGGCGTCTACGTCATAATTTTCGATTATTTCCATGCAAGTGTTGATTAAAAACGCCCTTACCACCGGTTCCCCCGGGTTGAGAATAACGCCTTTTGTTCCGGTTAGCAAGTATTCGGGGCGGGAGGCGACGTTATAGGACGGGAACCGCTTGGCGTACTCCGCCAGCGGCTGGGCGGGAGTGCTTGACGATACCCTGTAAGGATTCAACCAGGCGTGGAATTCAATGCCGCGTTTATGGCATTCCTCGATAACCCAAGCTATCGGATCCCATTTGTCGAAATCGGCCCGGTCCATGTATTTTGAAACGGGGTTAAGGTTGGACTTATACAGGGCGTCGTTAAAAATGCGCATGTGAAAAATTAGCGCGTTCATATTATAATGTTCCATGACTTCGAATATTTCGTAAATCTGCGCCTTGTAAGAACTTGCCGAAGAATAAGAAACGATATCGCTAACTAAAGGACTGACCCACACAGCCCGGAACTCGGCTTCTTTTTCCACGGGTTTATCGGGCATTTTCACCTGGACCTGCTGGCCCCGGTAGGTAACGTAGCCGTTGCCTCCGGCGCGGGGAATCGGGACCAGCTCATAGGCGGACGAGACCGGCGGCGAGATAAACGCGAACAGTAAAAGCGTTATAATCAATAAAGATAAAATCCTTCTAAACTCTCTCATTTTTCTCCTCTTATCGACTTAATTACAGATTAAATCTTATCATATTTTTGCCTGTTTGTAAATGCCAAGGCCGCGGAAAAAAAACCTGTTCCCCGCCGGTTTATCGCGGGAGTCAATCGGCGCTTAACGTGGATATTAAAAAAACAAATTTTTCGACCAAAATTTGACTTTAATCTGTCTTATTAATATGTAAGCGAAAAATTACCGTTCTTTGTCCTGACGTTTTTTTTCGCATATAGGTATTCCCAATAGTCGCGAATATACAAATATTGCCCATTCTGACATACGGGAAAACTGATATCGCTAATTCGCGCTGTTTAGTTTCATTTTGTTTTACATGCAAAAGAAATTCTAGTTTAAGCGGGAGGACACGCATGAATTAACTACGGCCGACGCTTAAGCGTAGGGTCGTCAAATTAAAGGGCAAACGTTTCGAGTAAACGGGGTTTACATGACATAAAACAAAAAAGGCAACTTTGCTTGCCTTTTTTTAACCGCGGACAAAAGAAAGTTCATTTTCCCTTCTTCGGCGGCTTATCGTAAAATTCCTTCGCAATCTCGTTAGCGACGTTACGCTCCAGCTCTTTATAATGAATCAGTTTTCGATCTTTGGCGGGACCGCCTTTGCCTTTCTTTTTATTCATAACATCACCCTACTATATAATATGACGCGGGGTAAAAATTATTCATTTTCATCCATCGCGGCGATTATATCGTGATATGAATAACCTTTGGCGGTCATTTTTTTTATGATCCTTTGTTTTTCCCCGCCGGACGGCATATCCGCGCCGTCAATCAGCTTCGCGATTTCCGCGCGCAAACTTACCTCGTCGACGGGAGGATAATCGGCGTTATTTACAAAGCGGGTCGCGATTTCTCGGGAAAACCCGTCGCGGATTAACTTCTGATACAATTTTCTCTGCAGTTTTAATTTCGGAATCCCCGCGTTTTTCCTTAAAAACTCATCCGTAATCCCGGCGACTATTTCCTCCTCCCGCGCCTCGTCATATCGGTTCATTACTTCCGCGATTATTTCGGGGGCGACGCCTTTAAGACGCAGCCGGTTTTCCAGATAACGCGGGCCTTTGCGCGTCGAAAAAGCGTAATCAAGGACCAACGCCGCGTAGCGGGAGTCGTTCAAATAACCGTAAGCGGTTAGTCTTTCGATGGCGCGGGCGATGACGCTTTCATCCGCGTCCCGTTTCCGCAGGTATTCCTCGACCTCGCTGACGCTTCTTTCCTGATGGGCCAGGAATTTAAT
>DGED01000073.1:7947-13138 GCA_002385755.1 Caryophanales bacterium UBA3935
CCCTTGAACAAGCCATACCTTATGACAGTCTCTTCGCTAAACAAATACTCGCCCTCGCCGGTGGTAACCCGAAATTTCTTGCCATGGACCTCGACCTTTTCAATGACGACGCGATCGTCAGTCATAACTAAAGCCCTCGCCCCGCACCTCGCTCGCGCGGACAACGAAGAAGAAAGCGTTCGGGTCGACGGATTCGATTATCGCCCGCAGTTTAACGTACTCGATCGTCGACAGGATGCACACGAGCATTTCCCGGTCGGTTTTGGAATACTCGCCGACGACCTTAATGCTTGAAAGACCGCGCTCGAAATCATCGAGGATAATTTTTTTGATTTCCGCGTTTTTATCGGAAATGATGTAGACGGCGCGCTTGTTAAAGCCCGCGAACACGACCAAATCAATTATCGCCCCGCTTAAGAACATAAAGACGATTACGTAAAGCCCGTGATTCAGGCTTTGAACGTTCAGGATAATACCCAAAAATATCACGATACCGTCGAGGAGATAAAGCGAATATGAAAAGGGAATATGCAAATATTTAAACAAAACCTTTTGCAGGACCTCGGTCCCACCGGTCGTCCCGCCGTACTTGACGACAATACCAATCCCGGCGCCCATGATCACGGAAGAAAAAATAATGATATTGATCATATCGATTTCGGTCAAAAAACGGTACAAATTGACGGCGGCGAAGAACTTATCGAAAATAAAAATAAAGACGGGATAAGCGAGGGAGCCGTAAACCGTTTTAACGAAAAACTCCTTGCCTAAAAGAATAAAACCGGCAACGAGCAATATCGCGTTCAGCGCAAAAATAACGAATGCGGAATTGAAGCCGGGGATTTTTACGTTGATTATCACGCCGACGCCGGAGACCCCGCCGATTACTAATTTGTTTGGCTCGATAAAAAAACTGAAAGAAAACGCGATCAAGGCGACGCCCAGAGTAATATAAATCCATTCCTTTATTTTTTTTCTTAAACGTTTCCGCTGGTTAGTTTCCGTCAGGTTCATAGATTACCTCACATTGTATTCGGAGCGCAAATAAGCGTAGATAAACCCTTCAAGGTCGCCGTCCATCACGGCGTTGACATCCCCGGTCTCGTAATTCGTTCTTAGATCTTTAATTAGCGAATAAGGATGGAATACGTATGACCGGATTTGCCCGCCGAACCGATTTAAAAGCGGCTCGCCGCTAATCTCGCGCACTTTTTTTTCATGCTCCTCCATTTCCAACCGATGCAGTTTGGACTTTAGAATATTAAGGGCCTTTTCCCGGTTTTGAATCTGACTTCGCTCGTTTTGACAACTCACGACGATGCCGGTTTTAAAATGCGTGATTCGGACGGCCGAATCGGTTGTGTTTACGCCTTGACCGCCGTGACCGCTGGCGCGGTAAGTGTCAATCCTGATATCTTCGGGTTTGATTTCGATATTGAAGTCTTTGTCAATCAACGGGATAACCGTGCAGGAACAAAACGATGTGTGTCGCCGGGCGTTGCTGTCAAAAGGCGAGATTCGAACCAGCCGGTGCACGCCGTGCTCGCCCTTAAAATAACCGTAAGCTTTATCGCCGGTCACGGTGAACGCGACGCTTTTTATTCCCGCTTCCTCGCCGTCCTGGTAATCGGTAATTTCTAACCGGAAATTGTTTCTCTCGGCGTAGCGGGCGTACATCCGGAAAAGCATCTCCGTCCAATCCTGCGATTCGGTCCCGCCCGCCCCGGGCCTTAGCTCGACAATCGCCGGGAAATCGTCGTATTCCTTGGAAAGCAATATCTTGATTTCAAACCCGTCCAGCTCTTCCCGGATTTTTCTAATCAACTCGGCGATTTCGCCGCCCGCGTCTCCTTCGGATTTGTGAAAATCGAAATAAAGCTCCAATTCCTCGATATTCTCTTTAATTCGGTTATAAGTTTCTATTTTATCCCTGGTGTCTTTGACGCGTTTAAGCACGACCTGGGCTTTGTTCATGTCGTTATAAAAAGAGGGATCGGACATCGTCTTCTCGTCGGCGGAAAGCGAGACCGCCAGTTCCTCAGGTTTAACGGCTTGCTTTAACCCGGCGAGCCGTTCCTTAAAATCTTCGATGTGTTTATTGATCTGATAATTTTCCGTAACTATCCCTCCTTTTTTATAAATTTACCTGCTTCCGCAGCAATACTTATACTTCTTGCCGGACCCGCACGGACAAGGCTGGTTGCGTCCAACCTTGGAAGATTTGGCCGGCGCCCGGCGGCGGGTGTCATCTTCCTTGCCGGAATACGTCCCCGTCGGTTTGACGACCGTTTCCCGAACCAGGTTATCGCGTATCTGCGCCCGGTTGATATATTTCGTGACGTCGCTTTCGATTGATATTATCATCGTTTCAAATTTTTGAAAACCGACTTCCTGATACTCGCGCAGAGGATTGATTTGTGCGTAAGCCTGCAGACGCACCGCTTGGCGTAACTCGCTCATGGCGTCGATATGTTCCATCCAATAGGTGTCGATTATCCTCAGCAGGATGACCTTTAAAAACTCGCGGTAAATCTCCTCGGGGAAATTCGCCCTCTTCTCATCCAGCAAGGCCTTGCATTTATCGACGAAAACCGCGACCCCACGTTCCAAATCAAGACCCTCAAAATCGCTCTCCGAAACGTAGCCCGGACTGAAATATATCCCGTTGATTTCCTTGATCAAAGCCTGGGCGTCGATTAAATTCCGTTTTTCAGGCGAAAGACAGGCGCCGACAACCCGGTAGGCGGTGTTGGTCATCATTTTCAATATAATGTCGCTAATATCGTCTAAAAACAATACTTCCGAACGTTGGCCGTATATGATCTCTCTTTGCTTTCTTAATACCTCGTCGTATTCCAATACCGTTTTTCGAGCGTCAAAGTTATTGCCTTCAATCCGCTTTTGCGCGTTCTCAACGAACCGCGAGAACATTTTTGATTCCAGCGGGATTTCTTCGCCGGATTTTTGGTTGACAATAAACCCGAGCATCGTCTTAAATCGCTCGCTGCCGAACCGGCGCAAAAGATCGTCCTCGGCGGAAAGATAAAACCGAGAGTAGCCGGGGTCGCCCTGGCGTCCGGACCGTCCCCGCAGCTGGTTGTCAATCCGACGGGCTTCATGGCGCTCGGTGCCGATTACCGCGAGACCGCCCAATTCCCTGACTCCGGAACCCAGTTTAATGTCGGTTCCGCGGCCGGCCATGTTCGTGGCGATTGTAACGGCGCCCTTCTCGCCGGCATGGGCGATGATTTCCGCTTCCCGCTCGTGATTTTTGGCGTTTAAAACATTGTGCGGTATTCCGCGGCGGGAAAGCATTTCCGAGAGCATCTCGCTCGTCTCAACCGCGATCGTGCCGACCAAAACCGGTTGCCCGCGCCGGTAGCGTTCCTCGATATCACTGACAATGGCTTTAAACTTGGCTTTCGACGTTAAGAACATCAAATCCTTATCGTCGATTCTAATCATCGGTCTGTTGGTCGGGATTTCGACCACGTACATATTATAAATATTCCGGAATTCCTCTTCTTCGGTTTTCGCCGTTCCGGTCATCCCGGCGAGCTTTTTATACATCCGGAAATAATTCTGGAAAGTAATCGTCGCGATCGTCCGGGTTTCTTTTTTGATTTCCACTCTTTCCTTCGCTTCGACGGCCTGGTGCAAGCCTTCCGACCATTGCCGGCCGTGCATCAGGCGGCCGGTGAAGGGGTCGACGATGACGACCTTATTGTCCTGGACGACATAATCGATGTCACGCTGCATAATATAATTGGCGCGCAGGGCGTTGTTGACATGGTGGAGAAGACTGACGTGTTTTATGTCATACAAATTCTCGACGCCGAAAAAGCGCTCCGCTTTCTCCATGCCGCTTTCCGTCAAGGTGATGTGCTTTACCTTGATATCGATTTGATAATCTTCTTCCTTCAGAGTCTTGGCGAACATGTCGGCCTGCCGGTATAAAGCGGCTACGTTTTTCGCGCCGCCGGAAATAATAAGCGGGGTCCGGGCCTCGTCGATTAAAATCGAGTCAACCTCGTCGACGATCGCGAAATTCAGCGGTCTTTGAACCATTTGCTCTTTATATAGAACCATATGGTCGCGAAGATAATCGAAGCCAAGCTCGTTATTGGTCGAATACATGATGTCGCACTTATATTGCTCGCGTTTTTCATCGCTCGAGAGCTCGCGCAAGTTAAGCCCGACCGTTAACCCCATCCATTTAAACAACTCGCCCATTTCCCGGGCGTCGCGGGAGGCGAGATATTCGTTGACGGTAACGATATGAACCCCGTCACCCGGCAAGGCGTTAAGATAGGCGGTGAGGGTCGCCGTCAAGGTCTTACCCTCGCCCGTTTTCATCTCGGCGATATTACCGCCGTGCATGGCGGCGGCGCCCATCAACTGGACTTTAAAGGGCGTAAGCCCCAATACCCGCGTAGCTGCTTCCCTGACCGTCGCGAAAGCCTCGATCATCAAATCTTCAAGCGTCTCCCCGGCGGCCAGGCGCTTGCGGAAAATCTCGGTTTGCGCCTTTAAATCGGCATCCGAAAACTTCTTATATTCTTCTGCCAAAGCGTCGATGCGCTCGGCCAATTTCGCTACTCTTTTTAATTCCCGATAACTGGCGTCAAATAATTTTTTAAACACAGGCCAATCTTCCCTTCTGCATTTGTTATTATATATATAATATCATTTTTTACTCTTTTATACAAGTTTTTTCCTTTCGGAAAATGACACCCCGCAATGAAAAAATCAGCGGTTAAAACTGCTGATTTTTTCTTCGGACCCGACGCAAGAATATGAACAACGCCGCGCCCAATAATCCGTACGCGTTAAGATAAATCGTGTTCGCGCACGAGAAAAACGCGTTTTGCTTCTCGTATCGCGCCGTTACCGTGAGATCCGACGTTACGTCGGTAAAGGATGCGTCCCAGCCTTTGAAGACGTAACCCTCGACTTCGGGAGCTTCCGGAGGCGTGGCGGCGGAAGCGTGTTCCACCGTTTCGGTTTTAAGGACTTCGTTGTCAAAACCGACGAATGTCACGGTGTAGACGTTCGCGGTATAGACGGCGTGAACTTCGAGATCTTCTTTTATCTCCGAAAAATCATCGTGATTCCAGAAAGGCGGGGTTTGATCGTATCCCGTTTTAGCCGGTATATCCGGCGGCGTGACCGACCCGCCGTAATCGACGGA
>DGED01000073.1:13419-28530 GCA_002385755.1 Caryophanales bacterium UBA3935
GATAAATCTTCGCTCCACCCGACCAAATCATATCCTTCTTTGATTATCGTTGGCGGGGTTACGCTTTCCCCAGGTTTGACCGTTTTGACGTCGATGACGGAATTGTTCTCGTTTTTAAAGATAACGGTAAAATGCTCGACGCCAATAACTTCCGCCCCCTCGCTTAGCGCGTTAGTGTTCGACATTACCTTCACGCCGTAATAATAGCTCCCGGGGGAGTCGTCAACATAGGTCACTGTCGCGGCGGACTTTTCGGCGCCGATAATATCATAGATTTCTTCCGGAGCGTAAGTAATCGGGGTTTTGCTGCGGTAGATCACGTAGGACTTCGCGTACGGGTTATTCTCGAAAGTTAAGACTTTTTCATCGTCGCTTACCGATATTTGTAATTGTTTCAATCGCGGAAGTTTCACCCGGTTATATGTTCTAATCTCCGGCATAATCGCCTTGTATTTCCAGGCTTCCTCTTTGACGTTACGGAAATTTGCGGCGTAGTCGGCGGCGCCGGTTTCCTCGTAGGCATACCTGAGGTGCTTGAAACTGTAGATACAGTGACCTTTTACGTTTTTCAGTTTGACGCCGTATTTCAACTGATTAAGCGCCTCCAGCGGGTGGTTCTTCCAATCGCCGGCGCTCGCGATCATATATGCCCCCATCCCCGAGTAAAGGTTAACGTTTTTGTATTCGACGACCTTGTCCCACCAATCCATCACGTCAGCATAACCGGCGACTTTATGCTCGAATCCCCAATAGCTTTGGGGAAGGATATAGTCGATCCATTCGTTGTCGATCCATTTTTTCGTGTCGCAGTACAAATAATCGCCGTAATGCGCGAAACCCGAGGTGTTTGACCCGGAAGGCGAGATTAAATTGCCGTTATCGTCATAGACGTAATTATCGGTATAGCTTCCGTTACGGTAGATTCCAGTCGGCGAAATCCCGAGTTGGACGAGCCTTCCGGTTTGGAGGTTAAAGTCGCGCAAGGCCGCGGAAAGCTGCTCGATAAAGAGGTCTACCTGAAGGCGGCGGAAATTCTCAACCGATAGCCCTTGCGTGTTGTATTTGGCCCGGGTGACGCTGTCGTCGACGCCGCTAGCATAGAAATAGTCGTCGAAATGGATGGCGTCAACGTCATACTTCTCCGCGAGCTCAAGGCATGTCTCGACGATAAAATCCCTGACCGCGGGCTCTCCCGGGTTAAGAATGATTCCTTTTGATCCGCTTGAACCGGCCGTGTGTAACAAATACTCCGGGTTCGAGGCGATGTTTGATGCCGGCTCGGTCGCGGCGTAAGCGGCCAAATCGTCCGGGGCGCCGCTTGATTTTACCCGGTACGGGTTCATCCAGGCGTGAAACTCGATGCCTCTTTTATGACATTCCTCGATAATCCACGCGAGCGGATCCCATTCCGAAAAATTTACGGCCGAATAGTAAGTCGATCTTTTGTTTAACGCCGAATCATATAAGGCGTCGTTGTAAATCCGAACATGAAACATCATCGCGTTAAGGTTATAATGTTCCATGATGGCGAAAACCTTGTTGATTTCCTCTTTGTATTGTTCGACGGAGCGAAAACGGTCGATGTCCGAGGTCATCGTCGAGATCCAGACGCCGCGAAAATCCCTGTCCGGAATCTCGTAGGCGTCGGGAATCCGGACGCGGATGTCGGTTCCCCTATGGGTGACATACCCGCCGCCGGCTTTTTCCAAATCAATCAAGTCGTAGGCTTTCGCCGCGTTCCCGCAAAAAACAATCGCGATAAAGACGATAATTATCGCGAGAAATTTTTTCTTCATAAATTCTTCCTCTCTCTCATTTATAATTCGGGCAAAATAATAAATACTATTATTGACACATATAATTTTATGCATATTGTTTTGCATTGAAGCAATCGGTATGTTATAATAAAATCAGAATCTAAGCAAAGGAGACTGTTACATGAAAGTTATTGTTCGGGGCAAAAACAAATTTAAACCTACCGAAGCGATCAGGAATTATGTCACCAACAAACTGCAAAAGATTGAACAATATTTTTCGAAAAAGCATGAGTTGGAGGCTAATGTTCTCTGCAAAGTTTATGACTCTCATCAGACCGTGGAAATCACCATTCCGACCAAGAACATCCTATTACGGGCCGAGGCGAAAAACCAGTCCATTTACGGCGCGATCGACCTGGCGATAGACAAACTCGAAGCGCAAATCAGAAAACACAAATCCAAAATTTACAAAAGCCTGAAAAAACGCGAGGGAATAGCGCGATATTATTCGGCACAGAGCGATTTCGATCTGGAAAAAATGAAGACCGAGATTATCGCCACGAATCTTGTAAAAGAAAAGAAAGTCGAGCTACGGCCGATGTCGGTCGATGACGCCATCCTGCAAATGGAGATGCTGGGACATAATTTCTTCGTATTCCTGAATAGCGAAACCAACAAAGTATCGGTCATTTACCTGCGCGAGGATCAGAACTACGGAATAATTGAAACAACGCAAGAGGGAGAAATATAATCTCCCCTTTTTTCTTTAAAAAAGGCGGGAAAACCGCCTAGCTTAAGCAAATAACCTGAACGCTTAATCCTTCGTCCATTATTTTCTCGAATAAATCGTAGTAGTCGCGCAGATTAAATTGTTCAAAAAGGAAAAGCATTATTTCGTTGTCGTGCGAAATCGCGTCCTTAAGCAATAACCGCAGTTTGGACGAGCCGCTTAGGGCGTAGTCGTCCCTTTCGGGAAGGTGCGGGCAATTATCGCCCAAATAATAAACTGCGATAACTTGCCGGCCGATAACGATTAATTCGTCCTCGCGGCGATATTCGCACCCTGCGCAAGTATAAACGGAAAGCAAATCGAAAACGGTTCTTTTCCGCCCGCACTTCACGACCGGATTATCCCTCGATCTTCGGCAATGAGCCCGCGCTTTTTTCCGGGATCGGCTTCGGGCGATAGCTTTGCGCTTCCGTAATCGTTTTTCCTAAATCGCGAATCATCTTGAACGTTTCGGAACGGACGACGATCCGGGTCGCTTTTTTAAGTTTGAAAAAATCGTTGGTTAAAGAGACTACCGACCCCATCGTGCTTTTCGTGAATATTTCGAGGGTGAACACGCGGCGCCTGCTGAAAATAAGCACCAACAGACCGGCCAACAACACCGGCGCGCTAACATAGAGCATAACTTTCCCCAGGACGGAATTAAGACCGAATCCGACCAAAGACAACAGGATAATGCCCAACGCGATTAATACTTGCATTTTTACCGCTTTTCGCCCGTACTCGCTTTTGATCCCGCCGATATGATTTACCGGGATTTCAAGCGTGTTTACGGTTTTGTTGCTCCATTCGGTGGATTTTTTGAAAAATACGAAACGAAAGTTGGTAATCAAAAAATAGCCGTAACCGCTGGGGTTTTGCGTTTTAAAGCCCTCATAGACGTTAATGATTTCTTCCCCGCGGGCAAGATTGATGACGTCGCCTATTTCGACCGACGTTTCCTTTACCATTTCCATGCCTCCTTTTTTTCATTATATCACATAAAACTATTGATAAGAAACATTATCGGCATTTTTCAAATGACAATATTTACAATTTTATTGGGTACGACGATAATTTTTCTAATCTCTTTGCCCGCCGTAAACTGCTTGACCTTTTCGCGCGCCAAAACCATGTCCTTCAAAGCCTCTTCCGGCGTGTCGATTTCAACATCAATCTTATCGCGGATCTTTCCGTTGATTTGAACGACCACGGTGACGGCGGCGGCTTTGATCTTCTCGGGGTCGTAAACCGGCCATTTCGCTTCGGAGATTGGCTTGTTCTTTAAGACAGTCTCGTTCAATTCCTCCGTCAAATGCGGGCATATCGGGTTCAACAAGATCAAAAATCCTTCCAAATACTCGCGGGGGATTTTCCTTTCTTTATAGCAGTCGTTAATAAAAATCATCATCTGGCTAATCGCGGTATTAAAGCGAAGGTTCTCGAAATCCTCGGTTACCTTTTTCACCGTTTGATGAAAAACGCGCTCCAAGTTTTTGTTTTCCCCGACTATTTCCGCAAACTCCGTATAAAGACGGTAAACGCGGTCCAAAAAGCGGCGCGCGCCCTCGATATTCTTTGTTGACCACGGTTTGTCGGCTTCCAACGGACCCATGAACATCTCATACAAACGGAACGCGTCGGCGCCGTACTCCCCGACGTAGGCGTCGGGATTTAAAACATTCCCGCGGGACTTGGACATCTTCTCGCCGTCCTCGCCGAGAATCATCCCTTGGTTGAAAAGCTTCCTGAAGGGTTCTTTCGTGTTGACGATCCCGCAATCATAAAGAACCTTATGCCAGAAGCGGGCGTACAAAAGATGCAAAACGGCATGCTCGGCCCCGCCGATGTATAAATCGACGGGCAGCCAGTTTTTAATTTTTTCTTTCGCTTCCGGGGTATTCAGGGGGATAAACCCGTCTTCTTCCTTCAGAATATAAGCGATATAATACCAGCAGCTTCCCGCCCATTGAGGCATCGTGTTGATATCGCGGCGGCCTTTGACGCCGTCGGCGCGGACGACGTTAAGCCAGTCCGCGGCCAGGGCAAGCGGCGCCTCGGCGACCATGCCTTTTTTCACATCCGGCAATTCCGGCAACAATAACGGCAACTCGTCAAGTTCCAATATTTCCGTCGCGCCGTCTTCCCAGAAAACGACGGGGAACGGCTCGCCCCAGTAACGCTGGCGGCTGAAGATCCAATCGCGCAAGCGGTAATTGACGCTTCTTTTCCCGAGACCGCGCTCCTCGAGCCACTCGGTTATTTTATTGATACCGGTTTCCAGGTCCGTCCCGTCGATGAATCCCGAATTAACGTGCGGCGCGTCGCCGACGAACGCGGATTCGGAAATATCCCCGTCCAACACCTTTACGATTGGGAGGCCGTACTTCTTCGCGAATTCGTAATCGCGCTGATCGTGGGCGGGAACGGCCATAATCGCGCCCGTCCCGTATGAGGAAAGCACGTAATCGGCGATCCATATCGGGACCGGTTTTTCATTGACCGGGTTGATGGCGTAAGCGCCGGTGAAAACCCCGGTTTTATCTTTGTTTAAATCGGTCCGGTCCAAATCGCTGCGCGCTTTGGCGTATTCGATATATTTTAAGACTTCTTCCTTTCGATCCGCGGCGGCGATTTTCAAGACAAGCTCGTGTTCCGGCGCGAGCACGCAATAAGTCGCGCCGAAAAGCGTGTCCGGACGGGTCGTGAAAACGACGAATTCCTCGTCGGAGCCGGCGACGCGGAACGTGACCTCCGCTCCGGAACTTTTGCCGATCCAGTTTCGCTGCATTTCCTTAATTGACTGCGGCCAATCGAGCTCTTCCAAGTCTTCAAGCAGCCTTTCCGCGTATTCGGTTATTTTGAGCACCCATTGGCGCATCGGTTTTTTTACGACGGGGAAATGACCTCTTTCGCTCACCATCCGGCCGTCGACGGTAATGACTTCCTCGTTAGCGAGAACGGTTCCCAAACCTTCGCACCAGTTAACCTCAACTTCCCTTATTTCCGCGAGACCGCGCTTGTAAAGCAGGGTAAAAATCCATTGCGTCCATTTATAGTATTCCGGGTCGCAGGTGGCGATTTCCCGGTCCCAATCATATGAAAACCCCAAGGCGTTCATTTGTTGTTTAAACACGCCGATGTTTTTCTTTGTAAAATCGGCGGGATCCTTTCCCGTCGTAATCGCGTATTGCTCCGCCGGCAGCCCGAAAGCGTCCCACCCCATCGGGTGCAGCACGTTATAGCCTTGCATTCTTTTCATGCGGGCGACGATATCGGTCGCCGTGTAACTTAACGGATGACCGACGTGCAGGCCGGCGCCGCTCGGGTAAGGAAACATGTCGAGAACATAAAACTTCGGTTTTCCCGGTTCGAACCGCGTTTTGAACGTTTTGTTTTCATGCCACCGTTTTTGCCATTTCTTTTCGATGGCGGTATGGTTGTAAAAACTCATTTTATAACACCCTTTCCGATTGTTAAAGAGTTATTCATCTTAATCGCGTATATGATGGTCGTGATGATGCCGACATAAGACAAAATAGACAGCCCGTACAAATCGGCAAACAATCTAAATATCACGTAAGGAGCCAAAAGGTATATTATCAGCCGCCATAGCTGGGAAAACTTGACGTTCGCCTTGACCTGGATCAACGTCCTGAGAAACAACGTCACTATCAGGCTGAAAATCAGCAGTTCTATCGCGTAAAATAAAAATCCGTAAACCCCGATTTGCATCAGTAAACTATAATGGCGGGTTTTATCGAGTTGGTCCCGGACGATCGGGAACACCTTGTCCCAAAACTGGTGATCGTTCGCGTTAGCAAGCGATAGATCGAGATTCTCCAAATCCCTGTATTCGCTATATGAAAATAGCTCTTTCCGATAAAAAAAATGAATCAAATATACTTTTTCCCTGGCAAAAACAACGGTTATTCTATTGGGCGTAATCTGCGGCTCGCTTTCCAGCTTGTCGTCAAAGACAATATAAAACGCCTGGTTCACGGGAATATTTAATTTGTCTTCCCCGTTATCGCTTGTTTTTGTCAGTTTATAATCCCTTATCTCATACGGGATTTCATAATCGCGGAAAAGCGACCTGATTTCCCTTTTTGTTTCGTAACTTAGGGTATCGGTTTTGCTCACCAATATGACAAAAGGTATTAGCGATAATAATACCATTAAAATAAAAAACAAAACCGTGTATATTTTTTTATCGTCTTTTAAACTCGATACTTGCGAGGGGCGGAACAACCCGAATTTCAAACGCGTGAGCAACAGTGAATCCTCCGTTCTATAAATGTTATTATACCAAAATCCACCCCTTTTTACAACAAATAACTTATATTTTCATCATTTATATTCGATTATACTTTAATAATTTCCTATATTGTTAGATAACGATATTTTTACAATCAAAATTGTATACTCGTTTTATCCCCCGAAAAAAAAGGGCCAACCACACGGCGTGGTTAGCCCGTTATTCAAAGACTATCCTTCATTTATAATTTTTTTACGGGATTAATGTCGGCTTGCCTTGCCGGCTCCCGTTCTACCAAGGCGGCCAGCAAATCGTCGTAATTCGAAACCCTTGGTTTTAAACCGTAATCTAAGTTATCGTAAGCCAACCGAGCGGCTTGCGCGTAGCGCGCGTTCGCCAAAGTCGCTTCAGTCGCGAAGATGATTTCTTGTGGGCTCTTTATTTCGTCGCAAACAAAAAAAGCGCGTTTTTAACGCGCTCTTGTTAAAAATTTATTGTTCAAACGCCTGGAGATATATCTCTCCCAAGGTCGGGTGGGCGTGAATGCATTCCGCGAACCGGTCGGCCGCGATGTTGCCGTTCATGGCGATAACCGCTTCATGAATCAAGTCACTGGCATGCGGACCGATAATATGAACGCCTTTGATTTTGTTGTTAACGGTGATAATTTTGATAAAACCGTCGGCGTCGTTCATGGTCACGGCTTTGCCGTTAGCGCGGAAATAGGCTTTGTGGACGCGATATTCGTACCGACCGCACTCCGCCTCGGTTAACCCGGCCATCGCAACTTCGGGAAACGTAAAGACGCAGCTGGGAACGATTTTAAAATTAACCCGCGATTTTTCTTCCAATATGTGACTTAATGCGTGGTAGCCGCCGTATGTCGCGGTATGAGCGAGCATCATTTTCCCGGTCACGTCGCCGATCGCGTAAATATTCTTTACATTGGTCTGGAAATAAGAATTAACTTTTATGCCGCGGCGATCGTATTTAATTCCCGCCGCGTCCAAGCCAAGACCGTCGATATTCGGGATCCGGCCGACGGATATTAGGATTTTATCTGCCGCGCTCGACTTTTCCTCGTTTCCGGCGCGGTAATAAATCTTCCCCTTTTCTTCCAACCCGAGCACGCGCGCCCCTGTATGGATTTTGATTCCTTGCGTCTTCAGGTAGGACTGCAGGCGTCGGGAGATTTCTCTGTCAAACATCGGCAGTATCGTATCGGCAATCTCGAATATCTCGACTTCGCTTCCAAAAGCGTTAAAAATCGATGCGAATTCAATACCGACAACGCCGCCGCCGATTATGGCGAGCTTCTTGGGAACTTCCTTTAGCGCCAACAATTCATCGGACGTTATCGCCGCCGACACGTTCCAATCGGGAAAGACGGCCGGTTTTGAACCCGTGGCGATTATAATGTTTTTCCCCCGATACACGCTATCATCAACCGCGACCTCTTTTGTCGATACGAGGCGAGCCGGACCATAGACCACCTCGACATTATGCCTTTTAAGCAGAAAAGCGACGCCCTGGGTCAGGTCGGAAACGATCTTTTCTTTTCTTTTATATGTTTTCTCGAACTGGAAAGCAAAGTTCCCGGTAATCCCGTAATCCTCGCGTTGATTAAGTTGTCTCAGAACCGCGGCCGACTGGTAATAGGCTTTGGTCGGGATGCATCCTTTTTGCAGGCAAGTCCCGCCCAACTTATCTTTTTCGATTAAAAGAACCGAGAGACCTTGTTTCGCGGCTTTAATGGCCGTCTCGTAGCCGCCGGGCCCGGCGCCGATTATTATGATATCTTTCATGGCATATCCTTATATTTTATTACCGGCTGGCGCGCGGCTTTGACCTCGTCGAGACGCCTTACGGGCGTGTTATGCGGCGCTTCCTTAAGCAACTCGGGGTTTTGGACGGCTTCCGCAGCGATCTTTTTCATCACGGCAATAAAATCATCTATCGTTTCTTTGGATTCCGCTTCGGTCGGTTCGATCATCAAAGACTGGTGATACAAAAGCGGGAAATATATGGTCGGGGGATGATAGCCGTAATCAAGCAATCTCTTCGCGACATCCAAAGTCGTCGCCCCGCCCTTAATTAACCCGTCAAAAACGACCTCGTGCTTGCAAAGACCGTTAATCGGCAAAAGATAATCGTCCTTTAATGATTCTTTTATATAATTCGCGTTTAAGACGGAAAATTTCCCGACTTTGTCAAGATGTTCCTTCCCGAGGCTCAACAAATAAGCGTAAGCTTTTAAAACGACTAAGAAATTGCCGTAAAAGCCGCCAATCGCCCCGATTGAGGCGTCGGAGTAATGCAGGGCGTACCCGTCATCACGCTTGACTACGCGCGGGTTGGGAAGAAAATCGGCAAGATCAGCCCTGACTCCGACGGGCCCGCTTCCGGGACCGCCGCCGCCGTGCGGCGTGGAAAACGTCTTATGCAGGTTCAGATGAATAATATCAAAACCCATCTCGGCGGGACGGGCGACGCCAAGCAAGGCGTTCAGGTTAGCGCCGTCGTAATAGAGAAGGCTTCCGTTTTCGCGCATGAGCCGCGCGATTTCCATGATATCCTTTTCGAATATCCCCAGCGTGTTGGGATTGGTAAGCATGATTCCGGCGATCTCGTCGTTAAGAAGCTCTTTTAATTTTTCGACGTCAACCGTCCCCTCGGGCGTGGAACCGACCACCAACGTGTCGAAACCGACGACGCTCGCGCTGGCCGGGTTAGTGCCGTGAGCGGTATCGGGAACGATTATTTTCGTCCGTTTGTAATCCCCGCGCGATTGGTGGTATTTCTTCATGATCATCAAACCGCAGGCCTCGCCGTGGGCGCCGGCGAAAGGACTGAAGGAAAACGCGGCCATTCCCGTTACTTCCTTAAGCATTTCTTCCAAATGAAAATACACGGCGAGCGCCCCCTGCGCCGTGGACGCGGGTTGCAGCGGATGCAGGCGCGCGAAGGCCGAAAGCGACGCGAGTTCTTCGTTGATTTTCGGGTTATACTTCATCGTGCAAGAACCCAACGGATAAAACCCCTGGTCGACGCCGTAATTTTTGCGGGAAAGATTGGTGTAATGCCTGACGACGTCGAGTTCTGTTACCTCCGGCATATCGAGCGGCGATTTCCGCCTTAATTCTTCCGGTATTTCCGCTGCCGGGACTTCCGCCGCCGGCAAGCTATAACCGCGCCGGCCTTGTTTTGAAAGTTCGAATATCAATTTATCATACATGAGCAAATTCCTCGACTTTCGCGATCAAATCGTCAATTTCCGCCTTGCTGCGGGCTTCGGTCGCGCAAAGCAAAATCTCGTCTTCGCGTTTGGGATCCAGTTCGCCGAGATTAAGCCCGAATAGAATTCCCGCGTCAAGCAATCGGCGGCGCAACCGGCCAATATCGACGGTAGAGCGCAGGACAAACTCCTTGAAAAACGGCCTGTCAGTCGCATTTTCAAAAAGACCTGTCCCAAGCAAGCCTTCGCGCAGGTAGCGGGCGTTCGCGGCGGCGCGATTCGCGACCTCGACAAGGCCCGCTTTCCCCATAAGACTCATATAAATGACCGCATGCAAGGCCATAAGACTCTGGTTTGAGCATATATTCGAAGTTGCTTTTTCTCTCCGAATATGTTGTTCCCGCGCCTGCAAAGTCAAGACAAAGGCGCGGCGGCCGTCAACGTCGCTCGTCATCCCGCAAATCCTCCCCGGCATCTTTCTCAAAAGCGCCTTCGTCGCGGCGATAAAACCGACGTACGGGCCGCCGTAACTTAAGGGGATGCCCAGTGTCTGGCCGTCGCCGCAGGCGATATCGGCGCCGATCTCGCCCGGGGTCTTTAAAACGCTTAAAGTGCTGGGGTCAACGTTCATAATCAAAAGACTGCCGTTAGCTTTGACCGCGGAGGCCAGGTCGCGATAATCTTCGATATACCCGAAAAAATTGGGGTTTTGAACGATTACGGCCGCAACCTCGTCATTTAGTTTTTCTTTCATCGCGTCAACATCGATTCCGTAATCTTTCTCTTCAACGACGCGAAGATCGAGATTACGGAAGGACGCGTATGTTTTAAGCGCTTCCGTCGTCCTGGGGTTGACGGTCCCGCTTACCAACACCGCGCCTCTCCTCGCGTGAGAGACGGCCATAAACATCGCTTCCGCGGTGGCGGTGGCGCCGTCGTAAACAGAAGCGTTGCTTACGTCCATGTCGGTCAACTCGCAAATCATGCTTTGAAATTCAAATATATACTGCAAGGTGCCTTGCGAGATCTCCGGCTGGTATGGCGTATAAGACGTTAAGAACTCCTGTCTCGATGTAAGATACGGGATGATCGCGGGCGTGTAGACATCGTATGCCCCGGCCCCGCAAAATGAGATGAGCGGTTTGTTTTTGGCGGCCAGTTCCTCAAGGCGGCGCCGCAGCTCAATCTCCGAAAAGGCGGGTTCAAGATTGTACCCCGCCCGGTTTTTCACCGCCTCCGGTATCTCGGAAAATAATTCGTCGATATCGCTTACGCCGATTCTTTCCAACATTTCCTTGATGTCGGCGGAAGTGTGCGGAATGTATTTAAACATTACCCCAATAACTCCCGATACGCGGCGGCATCAAGCAGTTTGTCGAGTTCGCCCGTGTCTTCAAGTTCCACTTTAATAAGCCAGTTTTCATACGCGTCTTCGTTTACAAGCTCAGGATTATCGACGACTTCCTCGTTGATCGCGATAATCTTTCCGGTAACCGGGGCGATTAAATCGGAGGCGGCTTTGACGCTCTCGACGGCTCCGAACTCCCCGAATTGCTCGACGCGGTCGCCGACGGCGCCGAGATCAACATAAACGATCGAACCTAAACTTTCCTGCGCATAATCGGTTATGCCGATAACCGCGGTATTCCCGTCAACGCGAACCCACTCATGACTTTCCGCATACTTTAAGTTATCCAATACTTTGCTCATATTTATCTCCTTATTTAATATATTTTTTTTCGAGAAACTTTTTGTTTCTTACTTTAGCCTTGATTTTGTTCTTCCTAATATGGATCAGCACCTCGACGCCGATGTCTGAATACGCGCTCTCGATTAATCCGAAGGCATAGGCTTTGCCGGTGGTCGGGATCATGTATCCGGTCGTGACGCGGCCGATAACCCGCCCTTCGGCTTCAATCGGATAATCGGCGCGGGCTATCCCCCGCTCCAAGAGTTCGAGGGCGACGATCTTTCTTTTCAGCCCTGCGTTTTTGGCGGCCAACAGCGCTTCGCGGCCGATAAAATCCTTGCTTGTTTTGACCGCGAAACCCAATCCGGCTTCCAAGGGATTGATGTCGGGACCGATCTCATGACCGTATAGAGGCATGGCCGCTTCGAATCGGAGCGTGTCGCGGCACCCGAGCCCGCATAAGGTTACCTCGGGAATTTCAATCAATCTCGAGAACAGGGCTAAAATATCGGGATGAGACCCGTAAATTTCAAAACCGTCCTCGCCGGTATAACCGCTTCGGGAAACGACGAATTCGCGGCCGGCGATTGGAAAAACGTCAAAATCGAATGCCTTAAGATTTTCAAGCCGGTATTCGGTAAGGCCCTGGAGAACGCCGGCAGCCAGGGGACCCTGGAGCGCGAGTTGCGAGTAATCGTCCGACAGGTCTTCGATCGCGACGTCGAATCCTTCCCTGCGCCCGGTTATCCACTCGTAGTCCTTATCCTTGTTCGCGGCGTTGACGACGAGAAGATAATGCTCGTCGGAGAATTTATAAACCATCAAATCATCAACGACGCCGCCGTCCTCTTTCAACATCAATCCGTAAATCATTTTATTCTCCCCGTAGCCGGCGACATCGTTGGTTATCAAATAATTAACGAAACGGGTCGCGTCCTTTCCGGCGATTTTAATTTCCCCCATATGCGAAACATCGAAAAGGCCGCACTTTTCCCTAACGGCCCGGTGTTCCGCGGCGATGCCCTGATACTCTATCGGCATCATAAACCCGGCGAACTCGACCATTTTCGCCTTGTTCCGCAAGTGTTCCTCGTACAAGACTGTTTTTTTCAAATCGCTATCCTCCGATCGTCTGATGTATCCGCAAATATAATATCATATTTAACTTATTTTTCAACCGCAAAATAAAAAAAGTGATAACTTTAAACTATTAAACTGTTATCACTTTTTATTTTCTTACTCAAGCGGGTATGTGTCAAGGTCGGCGGGGAAATCGATTGTTTTCGCGTCCGTTCCCAAATAATTCACGACAACCTTATTTACCTCATCGCCCGCGGTAATTTCCGCCGAAACTTTGACAATTTCGCCCTCGGCGAAAGTGACTAATAATTTGATGGCGTCTTTCGCGGAAGCGTCAAACGCGACGCCGTTATACGCGCTTAAATCAAGCTCGTAAATTAGCGTGTCGCCCGCTTTTTCAGGCGCGGACAAAGCATCGAAAAACGGATCTTCGTCATAAAAGCCGGTAGCCTTCTCCACGAAAAGAGCAAAACCGTAGGAATTGATTATCGTATAATGCTCGGTATCAGTCATTTCCGATTTGCTTTTGGCTTCGCCGATGGACATATAAGCAAAATCGTCTTTTATATAAACATGAGCGTTTTCGCTGCCGCTTAGTTTACACATCATAGTCTCGATTACTTCGCCGTCGTAGTTATATATCAATTCCAACGCGAGATCGTCATCGATCTCGATCTTGATGTGACCGTGTTCCGAAGTATCGTATGCTTCTTTTAATGCCGCCAAAAGCGGTTTTATTTGCGCCGGGGTATACGCCGGTAACGACGGCGCCACGACTTCGATTTTTTTCTCCGCCTTGCCGGCCTTCTCGACCTCGACGATTACGGTGACCTCGCCCTCAGCGAGACCGGTCAAGTTTCCTTCTTCGTCAATCGAGGCAATCGTATCGTCGCTAACGGACCATTCCGCGACCGGGTCTTGATAATTGGTATCCACCTCAAACTTTACGGTCTCGCCTTGCTCGACCGTTTCCGGCCCTTCAATCTTCACGTAATACTTATCGCATCCTATAAGGGCCAAAGCAACAACAATCATAATCAAAAAAGATATGACTCTTTTTTTCATAATATACCTCTCTACTCTATTTTAAAATATCTCTAAGACTTATTAAAATTATACTACAAAAGTTAATCTAATTCAAGACTTTTTACAACTCATCACATATTTCCATTAAAAATACGATTCCGCGCGCTCTTAGATAAACAAGCTTTAGCGCGAAGCTAAAGCTTGTTTTGAAAAAGATTTATTATGGTTGCTTCCCGATATAAGCCAATATTCCTCCGTCAACGTACAAGATGCGCCGCGAAAGGCAAGTAAAAATAATCGCCTTGTTTGATTTCTTTGCGATAATAATCGCCCGCGATCCTCCCCGCCCCGGAAAGAACGATCCAAACGGAGGGACCGTAAGGCAAGGGCAAGCTATCGCCTTTAAGCGAATATCGGTTCAAGGCAAAGTACGTCGTATCGTCATAAGATATCAAGTTTTCTTTTTTTAACGCTGCGGATTCCATTTCGACCCTTGGCGTGAGCGCGCTGTTTTTAATTACACTTTCGCCTACTAAATCGAAATTGAAGGCCGACATGGCCACGCGCTTATCCAATCCCATATATCTTTCCTGATCGCTGATAATTTGATCGCCGCACCAATACTCCGGTTGAACGGTGAAATCGGTGGGCTCCTGGATCTCAAGAATCGTGCAGCCGGCCCCGATTGCGTGCGCGACTCCGGCGTTTATCATGAACACATCGCCTGTTTTTACCTCGATTTATTGACATACCGCGGTCATTATTTCCTTATCGTGTTCGCTTATGACCGCCAACTCTTCCAAATATTCGCGCGTATATTTGTCATTAAAGCCTAAGTATATTTTGGCGCCGGGACGGGTATCGACAATAAGCCACGCTTCGGTCTTGCCGTATTCGCAATTAAGATGTTTTTTGGAAAACTCTTTTGTCGGATGAGTTTGAATCGGCAATCTTATCGCGCTGTCTATCAGTTTGACAAGAATATCATATTTCCTGTTGCCCAAAAGTTCTTCCGGATACTTTTCCAATAATTCGTCAAAGAATATATTCGTACCGCGAACGATACTTACGCCTTCGCGCAATCTATAACTTTTTGAATTGTTCGCTTCCACCGTCGAGGCAATCCATTCTTCGGGATAATAATTGTCCGCTTCCTTTTCGCTTAGAAAAAAATCCGCGAACGATTGCCCTCCCAGATATAAGCGATGAACTCTGTTTCTTTCGAAAAAAATTGGTTTTTTCACATATTCCTTCATTTTCATCATCAACTAGCCCTTTATTCTACCAATATCGTTT
>DGED01000073.1:28638-39750 GCA_002385755.1 Caryophanales bacterium UBA3935
TTTTTAGGACCATAATAAAAACTAAAAGGATAACATAAAAATTTTATATTACCCCTTTTCGACAAATTATCAAAAAAATGCAGTTTCATTTTATCATAATAAAATTGAAACTTCAAGAGTTTTGTTAAATGAATTAACAAAATATATCCGGAAAAAAACCTTATATGCTCAGCTAAATGACAATAAAAAAAAACGATGATTTTTGCTCATCGTTTTTATCGGCAAATATGCCTGATTTATATAACTTTATCATTTCCGCGTTCCCTACGCGACATTCAGGTGCCGCTTAGGATTCTCGACAAATATCCTGTCCGCGTCGGCAACCGATAAATACCTCGCTACCATTTGATAGGCGAGATGAAAATCATTCTTCCGACTGACGTGAATATCGCTGCCGATAAAATCCACCAAGCCGTCTTTTAACATCTTCATCGAGCGTTTCCGTAAATATCTCCCCGATTCGCCGGTCAAAGAATTGCTGTTGATTTGATACAAAACCGGGTATCTTTTAAGCGAGACTATGTCGCCGTAACTTAAGTAGTAATAACGTTCGATGTGGGCAATGATAACATTGTATTTTAAGACGGAAAAGCTGTAAAACAATTCCTCATAATCCTCGATCGGGTCAAAAAACGGTAATTCTAATAAAATATAAGAGGAATCATTAAGCGTCAAAAGTTTATTATCTTGCAGATATTTGATAATTTGCGGGTGGTAGGCGATTTCCTGACCGAGATAAAGGTTGACGTCGAAGTGTTTGCGCGCTTCGGTCTGAAATTCGGAAAAATGCCGGCGGTGATCTTCTTTCGTAAATTTCGGCATTCCGGTTCTTAGGGCGTGAGGGGTGAGAATTATGTTTTTCACGCCATTCGCCATAGCCTCCCCAACCATGCGCAAAGAGTCTGCGATAGAATCCGATCCATCGTCAACAAAGGGCAGGATATGCGTATGAATGTCGGTCATCGGAATGTTCATCATTTCTTGGATGTGTATTTATATTTATAAGAATAGTATTTGCTTACTCGTCTGATTCTTTTAGCGGTATTGCTTAAAACAATGCCCGCGATCGGGATGTTCGATTCGCGCAATAGGCGGATCGCTTCCTTGGCGGCGTTTTTCTTCGTCGTGCGTTGGTTAATGACAAAAACGGCCGTGTCGCAGATCTCGCCGATAATCAGGCTGTCGGTAACCAATAAAAGCGGCGGGCTGTCAACTATGACATATTCGTAACTTTCCCGAAGTTTGGCGATCAAGTTCTTGAATTTTTCGCTTCTTAAAGCCACGTGGGGAAAAGGAACGGGATTACCGGCGTTAATTACGTCAATTTCAAAACGCGTCTGCTTGATTAAATTAGCATAATCGGTATTGCCGACAAGGTAATCGGTCAGCCCGTCGGTATTAACAAGCCCGGTAATCCGGTGGATGCTCGGTTTACGCAGGTCGCAGTCAACAAGTATGACTTTGTGTCCCAGCTCGCGGTATACGGCGGCGATATTCGCGGCGCTGGTCGATTTATGCTCGCCGGAAAGCGACGAAGTGATTTGAATGACGCGCGGTTCGTCGTCAACGCGGGAATATTTAATGTTAATGGGGATTTTCCGAAAACTCTCGGCATAAACGGATTCCGGCTGGGTGGCGACGATAATCGAATCTTTGTGCGAGAATTTATGATTTCTAAACAATCGGTTCAATTTACTCAATTTCCTCGCCTCCTCCGTCCGCCGCCGGCACCATCGCGATAACCGGTAATTTCAATGTGTTTTCAACGTCCTTTTCGGATTGGAAAATATTGCTGAACTGCTCTTTTAAGATTACGAACACAACGCCGACGATGATTCCCAAAAGAAAGCTGATTATCAGGTTCAGCGGCTTATTTGGCGACGACGGTCTCTGATTGGGGTTAATGTCCGGTACATTTTGAAGTTTTGTTTCTTCCGTCGCGAACTTCAGGCTGTGCGGGTGTTCTTTTTCAAGATTTAACCTTCGAGTCAATTCCTCCGCAAGCGCCGTGACCATTTTTTGCGCGACAACCGGATCGGCGTCCTCGTACGTGACTTTAACCACCGTCGCGTCGCCGATGGTGGAAGTCGAAATGCGGCTGGCCACGACCTGCCAATCATAACTCACGCCAATCTCGTCCCCCTTTTCCTCCAAAACGGTGGAAATAATGTCGCGAAATTTAATGCACTCGCGCACGTTGCTGGCTACTTGCTTCACCGTCGTCGTTTTCGCGCTGTCGGTGCCCGACTGTTCAGGGTCATGCTCAATATGGATGAAAATATCGACCGACGACTTATACATCGGCGTCACGACATGGAAAGTATATATCCATCCAAAAAATATAAAAAGAACGACGGCAAGAATCAGCCAGATAATATTGGCTTGAATTATCCGCCATAATTCAACTAATGTAAACCCTTCGTCATTTGTTTCCTTACTTACGTAAAATTTGTTCTCATCCATTCCCTTTAAATCTCCAATATTGTTTTTATATAATTAATTATACCACATTTTTTGACTGTTTTCAACAACATTTTCATACCAATTAGGATAATTGACAAATGCGCATAAACGATTACTGTGTGGGTGAACAAACGCAAGATAGTAGGAATGAAGCAAAAGACGCTCGCCGCCATCGCCGTACAGCCTGTCGCCGATTATCGGATGACCAATCGCGGACATGTGGAGGCGGATTTGGTGCGTCCTTCCGGTCTTAAGCGAAACCTCGACAATCGCAAGGCCGGCACGGGCGGCGACGAGGCGATACTCGCTTATCGCTTCCGCGCCGGAATCGATAATCGCCCGCTTGATCGAGTGGCCGATAGCCCTGCCAATCGGGAGATTGATTACGCCCGCGGGCGCCGGGATGCCACGGACAACGGCCAAGTATCTTCTCGCAAGCGCCCGGGATGCAAGCAAATGATGCGTGTGCCCGTCTTTCGCCACCGCAAGCAAACCCGAGGTCGCGTAATCCAACCGGTTAACGATGTGAATATTGCGATCACAACCGGTTTTTTGATAATAATATGCGATCCGCCCGACAAGGTTGTCGGCGCGGTGTTTTTTCGAAGGCAGGACGGACAAATTCGCCGGTTTCGAAATTACCATCAACCAATCGTCTTGATAAATGATATTAAGCGGAAAACGTGCCGGAGGGATATTCGCGTTAATCTCTTCAAAGTATTCCACGGTCAAAATGTCGCCGGGACAAAGGACCGCGTTAAAGCGGGCCGGTTTCCCGTTGATCATGGTCTTGCCATGAGATTTTATTTTTCTACCCATCCTGCGCGATATGCCTTTCGACCGTAAAAAATCTCCCAAAACGATTTTCCGGTCGATTTTATATTCGCAACGCATATTTTTGATTATTGTTTTTTGTATTCCTCGATTATTTTTCCTATCAACATTTCCGGGACTTCCTCATAGCGGAGGAATTGTCTCGTGAAACGACCGCTTGCCTGCGTCATCGCCTTAAGGTCGACGGCGTATTTCGTGATTTCGGCTTCCGGTACCTCGGCGACTATTTCCTGATAGCCGCTCTTTTGTTCCATGCCTAAAACCCGGCCGCGACGTTTGGTCAGGTCGCCCATGATGTCGCCGACAAACTCGTCCTTTACCATGACGTTAAGCTGAATGATCGGCTCGAGAATCGTGGGCCGAAGTTTATCCAGGGCGTTTCTGAAAGCGAGATTAGCCGCCATTTTAAACGATATCTCGTTGGAATCCACGGGGTGATACGACCCGTCGAAAAGAACGGCTTTCACGCCGATGACGGGGAATCCGGCCAGGGGACCGCGCTCAAAGGTCTCGACCAATCCTTTTTCAACGGCGGGGAAATAGTTTTTCGGAACGGCGCCGCCGACGATAACTTCTTCAAAAACAAACTTTTCTTCGCACGGTTCAAACCGGATATATACTTCGCCGAACTGACCGGCGCCGCCGGTTTGCTTCTTATGACGGCCGTGTCCTTCGCCTTTCGAGCGTATCGTTTCCCGATAGACGATTTTTTGATCGGAAAGTTCGACTTCGACCTTAAACATATTGCGCATTTTCTCGACGATATACCCGATATGGGTTAAACCCTGGCCGCCAATCAAAAGCTGCGCTGTTTCGGGATTCCGCCTGATTTCAAAAGTCGTGTCTTCCAGATTCAATTTTTGCAGGGAACTGGAAATCCGGTCCTCGTCCTGTTTTTTCTTCGGTTGCAGGGCGACGTAAATAACGGGAGAAGGGTGCTCGATTTTCGGGAAAATAATCGGGTTCCTTTTGTCGGAGAAAGTAATCCCGTTTACAAACTCGTTGACCTTGGCGACGCAGGCGATATCGCCGGCGTAAACCGTCTCGGCGGGAATTTGATTTTTACCGCGCGGGAACGCTAATTGCGGGATTTTTATCGTCTCGCCGGTCTCGGCGATGATAACTTCCTGTCCGGCCTTAAGCGTCCCGGAATAGAGTTTGAAAAAGGAAATCGTGCCGACGAACGGGTCGATATTGATTTTAAAGATTAAACCGGAAACCGGCTCGTCGTCGGAAATAGCGCGGATAATCTCTTCTTTGCTCTTCGGGTCGAAGCCAGCTTTTTCCGCTTTCCGGAGCGGGTCGGGAAGATACGCGACAATCGCGTCAAGCAAATGCTTAATCCCGGCGTCTTTTACGGCCGAGCCGCACAGGATGGGGAAAATATCCCCGGAGGCGACGGCTTCGGAAAGCCCGGATCGGATCTCATCCGCGGTCAATTCCTCGCCGCTGAAAAACTTATCCAATAATTCCTCGCTCGTTTCCGCGACGCTCTCCAAAAGTTCGTTGTAAATTTCATCCGCCCGATCTTTGAATTCCGGTTCGATATCGCTAACTTGCCCGTCGCGATATGTCTTTTTATCGATCACGTCAACAAAACCCTTGAAATCCTCGCCTTGGAATATCGGCAACGCGAATTCCCGGGCGTGACTGTCAAGTTTGCCGGTTAACGAATCTATAACGTCTTGATATTTGATATTTTCCTTATCCATTTTGTTCACGAATATAATGGTCGGAAGCTCGCGTTTGCGCAGTTCCTCCCATACCCTTTCGGTGCCTACCTCGACGCCTTTGGTCGCGTCGATTAAAAGCACCGCGCCGTCGGCGACCGCCAAGGAATTTTCGATTTCCCCGATAAATTCCTCCGAACCCGGCGTGTCGATGAAATTAATTTTATGCCCCGCCCATTCGACGGGAAGAACCGCGAGATTGAGCGTGGTCATTCGGCTTTGTTCTTCCGCCGAATAATCGCCCACGGTGTTTTTCTTTTCCACCTCGCCCTTCTTTTCTATCGCCTTCCCGGCAAAAAGCAACGCTTCGCCGATGGTCGTTTTCCCGCTTCCCAAATGTCCCAAAACGGCCACGTTTCGGATTTCTTTTCCTTTATACTCCTTCATTCTTAAACCTCCTTGGAATTGTAACTTGCGCTATCATATATTATACTACATTAATAACCATTTTCAAAATGTTTTTTTCGCCTTAAATATGAAATCTCTTTTTTAACTCTTCCTTTATATGGCCTCCCGCAAAAATAAACATCCCGATGATTGTGGAAATAGAGAGGGAGGCGGCCGAAAACGACGGCCATAATGTTTCCACCACGTCAAGCAGCCATAAAATAAAAGGGATTAAACCGAAGATGCACGCCGCGAAAAGAGCCGACAAATAATCGCGGAACTTTACGGTATTGCTCACCAACAAAATAATAATCGCTAGAAGCGAAGCCATCGAAAGAAAGGGGATGACGTATGAGAGCGACCAGCCGCCGTTTCCGCTGAACCGGTCGATAACGTAAAGCAAAGCGGACAATGTCAGCATCTGAATCAAAAGGCGCCGCGGGACATTGCCTTGGCCGCGAATCGTGGAACGGAATAAGATCCACATGTAAATCAGGCTGGCGACGACGACCAAAGACCAAAGTTTTCCGCTATCCCGGTAAGTTATCAGGTTGATCAAAACCGAAACGAAAGAAGCGATGATCGATAAAAAGGCGAGGATCCGAAAAAAGACATTATAGCGAACCGCCCGGCTGCGGTATTTGGGGTAAGGCGTTAGTTGTTGCGATGGTTCCTCGCTTGCCCGCAACAAAGCGAAACACAACGGGCAGGTTTTTCTTTCGGTATTGACCGACACTTGGCATTGAACGCATTTTTTCATAATCACAGCTCCAACTCGTTGGTTTCTATCACGACGTCAAGACCAAAACCGGATAGTTGGCGGAAAAACGCCAGTTGGAGGTCCCGCTCAACGATCGCGCTTGCGAAAGTCATAACCAGTTTGTCTCCGAAACTAATGACGCCGAAATTAACGGGGGAACGATAGGACGCGCCGTTGCAGAATTCGATTTTGTCGATATAGGGCATCATTTCCTCCGGCAGGACGACTCTCCCAATATTGGAAAAAGAAAGGCTGTTTGCGTTATCGCCCCAAACGCGATAACCCGTGCGCAGCGCTATTTCCTTGATCGCCAGGGGAACCAGCCGCAGGAAGATGTTTTTCTCAACTTGCACGTTCTGAAAAATCCGGGCTTGCATGTTTTCTTTTTGTAACTGCTCGCTCATATCCGCTTTGATCGCCGCGATAATCTCTTCAAACGATAATTGATTGTCAAGATCAAAGGCGGCGCGCGCGTAAAGGGAGAAATTTCTTAATGTCCGCGAGGGAAATATCCGCCGTAAATCGACGGGAATAAATATAATAAACGGTTTGCGTTTGTTTTCAAACAATGTCGGCGACTGATAGGCGCTTTGAATCACGCAAGCCGCTAAAAACTCGGTAATCGTCGCGTTATAACGGTGCGCGACTTCTTTTAAGGCGGCGACGCTAACCGTCCCGCTAATCAAGGCCAGCCAGTTTTCCTGATACAGCGTGCCGCGCCATTGCAGGGCCTTCCGTTCGCGCCTTTTGCTTTTATATCTTTTATCGTAATTTTTTAAGAAGCTGTCCTGGTATTCCTCGCTAATATTCTCGATGTCGGTCAGAATCAAGTTCTCGCTTTCAATTTGGTTTCCCTTCATTACCAAATAATTATATACCAAAGCTTTCAAAAACTCCAAAGCCCCGGCGCCGTCGGTCAAGCCATGAAAAACCTCGATGGCGATACGGCAATCAAAATAACTCACGCGCAAAAGATAACCGTTGTTTTCCCGGAATCTAAACTGATTGCAAATATAAGGGCTTTCCTCGTATACTCGCGGTTCCTCGTGATTCGGTTCTAAGTAATACCAGAAGAAACCTTTTTTCAGTTTCACTTTCATCGAGGGAAAACGATTCATGGTATAAGACAATGCCTTGCGCAATATCTCGGGATTGATTTTCTCTTTTAAATTAAACGAAAGCCGGAAAAGATTGCTTCTTCTTTTGCTCGTGACCGAAGGGAATACCTTGGCGGCGTTATCTAGTTTAAACCATTTTCTCATAAGCGGTTCACCTTCTTAAGAAAACAAATATTGATGCGCGATAGAAAAAATATCGGCTTTCGCCGATATTGATTATCATTAAAGGTTAATATATCGGTCGATTTCTTCCAACGCCTTTTTCACGGCTATGACAAATTCCTCTTCCTGTTCCGGCGAGCCGTTATTAAAAACGGCCTCGGAAGTTAACGGTCCCTTATAACCCACTTTCTTAAGATCTTCCGCAAGCAAGCGCCAGTTGATGTTGCCCGTAAAAGGGACCAGGTGCTGGTCGAATAACCCGTTGTTGTCGTGAAGATGCACGCAAATCAGTTTTTCCCCGTATTTTTCCCAAGGGAAATTTTCAATATTGCGCGTGAAAGCGTTGGCGTGACCGCTGTCAAAACAAAACTTCAAATAGTCGCTTTCAAGCCGAGAGTAAACGTAATCAAGATAATCAAGGCGTCTTAAGTTCTCCAAAGCGAGATTGATCCGCGCGTCCTCGCAGGCGCGCAGTATTCTCGAGAGTCTTTTCACGCCAAGTTCGTTAAAGGGCGGCGGATTGTCACTACCGGAAATATGAAATATGACGGTCGGGATTTCCGCCTTCGCGATTTCCGCGATCGCCGTTATCATCGTCTCCGCGTATTTCTCGCCAACGTCACCGTCAATCCACAAATCGTTGCATCGGTCAAAGGGGAGATGGACGGTTTCAATCTCAAGCCCCGCCTCCCTGACTTTCTCAAGCGCGACGGGAAAACCTTCGTCCCAAAACAGGAACACGCCTTGAAAACGGTGTTTTTTTATTAACTCTATTTTTCTTTCGATTGAAGAAGAGAACCCGTAATAAAGATAGATATTATGTTTCAAAATATACTCCTTTAACAATAGTCGGGGATATTATTCGGAAGCAGGTTTTTCCTCGTCTTCTTTTAGGATGTACAAAATGCCGATCGTGCGCGGCCCGCAATGCGCTGAAATCACGGCGCTGGCCTTGGTTTCCAAAATATTTTCCACTTGAACCATTTCCGCGATTTTCTCTCTGAGATAAACGGCGTCCTCGTCGGCCTCTGAGTGGGTGATCATGATAAACTCGGGATCGAGATTATCCTTGTCGTTCTCCAAATAATTAAGGAGCACCTGCAAGGCCGCCTGGAATTTGCCGCGCGGTTTCTTCGCGACCATCATCTGTCCGTCCACGACCCTAATAATCGGCTTGATTTTTAAGAGCGTCCCGATTATCCGCGCCGTGCCGCTGCATCTTCCTCCTTTATGGAGGTAATTCAAAGTGTTGACCGCAAACTGCGTCCTAACCAACGGAACAAGCCTTTCCACCTTCCGGGCGATCGTTTCAAGATCATCGCCCTGATCGCGGTAACGGGCCGCCTTTAAAACCAACAGGCCTATCCCGCTCGACAAATTCTTGGAATCAATTACGCGAACTTGATCGGGAGCGTATTCCGAAGCCACCAATCTAGCCGTCTGGTATGTTGCCGAAAACCCCGAGCCAATGCCGAGATACAAAACTTGATATCCCAGTTCCAACCATTTATTAAAACGAGTGTAAAAAACATTAGGGTTGGCGGCCGACGTCCGCGGCAGTTCCTTATACTCGTCAACCAAATGGTACAATTCCCGGGAAGTGATATCGATATGGTCTTTATATGTTTTCCCAGCAATAGTCAGGTATAAAGGAATGGGATCGATATCCAGTTGTTCATATATTTCAGGCAATAGGTCGGCAGTGTATTCGGTTATGATTTTAATTTTATTCATATACTGCCTCTTTTCCTTTTTATTTTTTCCCATTATACTATAAATATCAGCGTCGCACAAGCAATAAATTTCGCCTTATTTACTAAACGCTCACTAAATGTCATATTTATCGAGATCCGCGGCGTTCCGGTAGAGATCCGCCGCCGTTTCGAAAATAATCTCCAAGCAATAAAGCTCGTTATAACCAATCTTCCTTAGCTTTTTCAACACGCCGTAAAAATCAATCGTTCCGGAACCGAGCCTTCCGTGCCGGTCGCCGGAGCCGTCATTGTCGCTGAAATGAGTATGATAAAGATAAGGAGCGAGAATATCAATATATTCGCCGATATCATATTCGCTTAAGTGAGCGTGACCGGTATCTAGGATAAATTTCAGGTTGGCCGCCCCGACTCTTTCAATCAGGGTTTTGATTTCCCCCGGAGCGTAACCCAGTTCCGAGGGACCGGGCATGTTTTCGATCATCAAATACATATCGCGTTTTCGGGCGTATTCCGCGAGTTCGCTTAAAACTTCCTCGCAATGGCTTAGCGCCTCGGCGCGGGTCGCCCCCGGAAACATATAACCCAAGTGCAAAGTCAGTTTTGTAGCGCCAAGGCTCGCTCCGTAATCGACGCCATCCTTCATCACTTTCATGACCGCGGTTGCTTTTTCAAAATTACCCAAATCATTGGCCGGGCCGTGCGGTAAATGCAACACAATTTCAACCGCGGGAAAATCTCTCTTTAGATTTTTAACGTTTTCCGTATAGGCCGCTTGTTTTTTCGGTTCAAAGTGATAAGGATAGAATATTTCAATCGCCCGATAGACCCCTTCGGCCAATAAGGGTCGATAACTTTCGAAATCCTCAGCCGTTCGAGAGGGATTAATGGTAAAACACTTTTTCATATTTATCGCCACCTTCGCCGCTTATTTTACAAACCGGCGCCAACGCGACAGATACCCGCCCTGCAATGACGCGATTTCATTACTGACGACCAACGCTTGCGAATCAATCTCGTTTACCGTCTCGATAATCAATTTTTTGTTCCGGCGGCTTGCGAAAACCATTAAAATCGTTTTTTCCGCGTCTTTGCCCTGGCCGGCAAAGGTTGTGACCCCGACCCCGTGCTCGCGCAAAGTCGCGGCGATCTTTTTCCCCATCTCGACGCCGGTAATAACTTGGATAATGACTTTCCCGAAAGCCAGGCGTTCCTCGATCATGGAACCGACATAAACCCCCGACGCGAATCCCAAACTGTAAATTATCGCCTTAAGCGGCTGTTCGGTAATACCGACGATAACGCGCGACGCCACAAAAACCCAAATCGTTACCTCGATAAAGCCCAAAAGAAAAGCCTGTTTGCGGTGACCTTTGTTGACGAAAATTACCCGTAAAGTCCCGAGCGACACTTCAATTATCCGGGCTAAAAAAATAAGGGCCAATTCCCACCACGGCGTCGCCGCTAGTATTTCTAATAGTTTGTCAAGCATAGCGTTTCATCCTTTATCAATTTGTATTATGTTTGCCAGAATCCGTTATTGCGGGAGGCGCTAGCCGCTATCTTCCCGACAAGCAAGTCTCGAAGCTTAATATCGCTGTAATCAATCTTTCGACCCGCGAGCATTTGGTAAACGGGCGCTTCTAAAACAAAATCGACGGTTGCCGTCAAATAATATTCTCCCGCTTTTAATTTCTTGCCTTCCAAAAGACCGGAAGCGGCGTCAAAATTGGAACTAAAAACTAGCTTCCCGGCGGCGGGACGAGCGATGATCTCCCGCAGTTGGTCGCCTTTTAGTTCGACCGTGACGATTTTATTCTCGAAAGGCGTCATCCGGAAAACGCGGCCATAAGTCACCGGTTCGCCTTTCGTTATCGGAAACGCCGCGTCTCTAATCCCGCCGATATTGATAACGCCAAGATCGGCGTCGGCGTGTTTTTTTATGA
>DGED01000073.1:39960-41661 GCA_002385755.1 Caryophanales bacterium UBA3935
GAAAGAAGCGCATTGATTTCTTCGCTTTCGTCCCGGCAGGCCAGATTCGCCGGGATATTCTCGCAATCAACATCAATGACTTTTTGCTTGGCGCGATCGTAATAGAGCCGGATATGACCGATATACTTGCCGTTATTGCCGGATTGAATATAGGGAATCATGACCCCGCCGATACCCGGCGTCTCCCCGGCGTAATAATTGTGGGTATGTCCGTTAACAATCGCGTCCACCTTTTCTTCAGCCGGGAGAAAAGCAATTTTCCCGTTGATCGGCGTCGTGTCGGCGTGGGCGACGACAATCACGACCTGGCATCCCAACTCTCCCCGTAAAAACCGGGAATGTTTTTTTATAACCGGAAGCGGGTCAATAAACTCATATTCCGCTATTATCGAACCCAAGATATCGTTGGTTAGGTCCGCGCCCAAGACGCCGATAATGCCGATTTTTATATCTTGCCTTTCGATTACCGCGTAAGGTCGCGCCCATTCAACCGGCTCGCCGGTTTCTTTGTAGATGATGTTAGCGCCGAGAATCGGAAACCCCGCCTCGTTATTGGCGGTGTCCCCGTCCGTTAACCGGCGCAAATTCTCGATTCCCCAATCAAATTCATGATTACCGATCGTCATCGCGTCGAAACCGATATAATTCATCGCGTCAACGACGACGTCCCCATGGCAAAGGCTCGATACCGCCGTTCCCTGGAACATGTCGCCAGCCGAAAGGATTACGGTCGTCGCTTCCCGTCTTTTCAAAAGCAAAAAATTACCCAACCTGGAGATACCGGGTTCGTCGCCCTCGGCGAATAACGCGCCGTGAAAATCGTTAAGCGTATAGATGTCAATATAGCAATCCATAATGCCCCTATCCCGTTTACTACTGTTTATCGGGCGGCTTTCCCGGCCCGGTCAAATGATCTTATCCTGAAAACACGCTTCAAAGCTCTCTTTCACTAATTTATTATATCAAAATATCCGGAGAAATGCTAGCGAGATATTAACGATAAAAACGTATTTGAACCTCAAATGAAATAGTTTTCCCGCAAACCGCGAGATATTCATCTCGACATTTCGCTTCGTTTAAAGTAAGAATAATCGTCAAGATAAAAGATCCGCGGCCGTCGGGCGACATGTTGACTTCATAATTTAAAAGCGAATGACAAACGGCTTTTTCACCGATTGTTATTTTGCGGATGACTATTCCATAGTCCGATATTCTATTTTTTCCCGTTTGAATATTATAAACAATCTTAATCTCATCGACATCGTCTTTTCCCAACACGGCTCCCCGGGGGATTAGTTTTTTGTTTTCGGGTATTGTCGAGGCGAGCGTAAAATTTAGAGTGTCTTTTTCGGACGAACAAACATTACCGAGAACGACAAGCGCCAAAAAAAATACGGAAACAAGCAAAACAAGACGTCTCATGATTACCTCCGGCTTTCGTTAAATTATATTCGCCGGGAAAAAAAATAAGACAAGCAAAAAAAAAAACGGAATTAACAATTAATTCCGTTGGTTTCTCACAATTTATAATTTAATCGCCGGTCCAAACCTGGCCCTCGATTACCCGCATTGTGATTAAGGGTTCGATCATTAAATCAGACTGCGTCGGAAGCGGGTTTCCGTTGCCGTCAAGTTCCAAGCCGCGGCTGACGACGATTGCCACGGGCATTAACGGAACGCTGTCGCCGTTGCGCGGATTGC
>DGED01000003.1:0-1330 GCA_002385755.1 Caryophanales bacterium UBA3935
AGATGTGTATAAGAGACAGCTATTATTTGTTGGCGAAGATTCAGCGGGCCGGGCCAATAACGCGACACGCTGCCGTAAACGAGTTCCGTCTTTTCCGTATTGCCGTAAGTTGTCACATATTTCGCAATCGGGTTGGCGACATGAAAACTCTTGATAATTTCAATGGGGTCAACTTCGATATTCAACGTTATCTTCCCTTCTACGCCGTTTTCCGCGACCGCGATAATATCAACGCTGCCCGAATGTCGGCAATAAACCTTCCCGTCGTTATCGACGGTGGCGATGTTTTCGTCGGACGATCTCCAGGTGACGGATTGATTCGCGCCGGCGGGGGCGATTTTGTGATTAAGCCTTATTTCATTTAATACTATTATTCTCGGGTTTCCTTTAATACTGATCTCAACAGAAGCGGGCTCGGGTTTAATTACGGTTATCTCCTTTTCCAAGGCGGCCGCGGTGATTTTCGAACTGATTTTTATCACGGCGACGCCCGGGGCGACTCCCGTCACCACGCCGAAATCGTCCACCGTCGCGACATCGGGATTAAGCGATTCCCAAAGGACGGAATTGTCGGCGCTGTCGCGGTCGGTCGCCGCGAGCGCAATCGTCTCGCCGACATAAACGCTATCCTCGCCCTCCAAAGTTAACGGAAAACCCAGGACGGTGACCAAAATCGTCTTCCCGCTATCAGGATACCCTTCGATAAGCGCGGTGATCACGGCCTCGCCTTCCTCATGCGCCGTTATTTTCCCCGCCTCGTCAACGGTCGCGACTTCGTCGTTTTCGGACGAGAATAGAACGATCATATCGTCCTTGCCGTTTTTGATTGAGTAATCAATATCGGCGGTCTCGCCGATTTCCAACTGGTATTGGGTTTGCGTCAAAACCAGCTCGGGCTTTACATTTTTACATGATAACAAAAATATTGATAGAACAAACAAAACACAGACTACCGCAAACGATTGCCATACTTTCTTCATTTCTTCTCCTCTATTCTCCTCTCCTTCACCTTTTTATTAGTTTTATTGGAAAATCGCTATTTTCTTTCATCATCGCGCAATAAACTTAAATCTACATGACAATATCCGCCCGGGTTCTTCCCTAGATAATCCTGGTGGTAGTCTTCCGCCGGAACAAAGCCCCGTTCCCGCTCCACCTCGACAACTATCCTGTCCCGGTAATGCTTTTGTTGGCGGGCGATGAAATTTTCCGCGACGATCTTATCCGCTTCAAAAACATAATATATCCCGGTTCGGTATTGCCGGCCGACGTCGCCTCCCTGGCGGTTCAGACTTGTCGGGTCGACAAACCGGAACATGTGCTCCAAAAT
>DGED01000003.1:1510-3628 GCA_002385755.1 Caryophanales bacterium UBA3935
TTAAAATACGCCTCGACGCCCCAAAAACAACCGGCGGCGATTACGATTCTTCTCATTAGCATTGCTCTCTTTCGTCAATGTTCACGCTCACGTCAACAATCGAATCCAAAGCGATTTTTCTTCGCCCGACGCGGACGGAGCGATTAACGGCGTCAATTTTAGTGATGACGCCGGTGGTTTTTAAAATCTCGCCGTCATTGTAATACGCGATTCCCGCCTCCGCGCGGCTTTCGACCGCCATTCTTAACGCGCGGTCAATTTCCGCCGCGGCATCCGGCAAAAGCTCAGGCTTGGGGATTTTATTTTTTTTCCGCTCGGTCGCGACAAGCGCGTCGCGGAATCCCTCAAGGGCGTCGAATGGCTGCCATTTTCCTTTTCTCTCGTTACTCGGCATTATGACCTCCGATTAAGACGCTGCGTTTGACTAAAGTCGCCTTTTCCATGTTGCTTACCGCCAACCGCACCGCGGCTTTGCCGAACTTCTCCCGGATCTCGCCGATCGCGCGGTAAAGGTTGCGCTCTTTAACTTCAATTTGAACGTCGGTAAACAAGTCGGGCTGGAGAAATTCCTCGTTCGATAGTTTCCCCACGCGCATGTTTATCGTTCTTATCGGTAAGTCAATCACGTGTTTTTTGTATAATTCCTCATACGCCGAAAGCAGGGTTTTAAAACTGTTCGTCTTTGTTTCGAGTTTTTTTTGCCGGTAAAATCCGCCGCCGTATTTTTTAGAATAACCGATGCCAAGCGCGACCTCCTGACAACACAGGCGCCGAAGCGCGAGCTCAGTCGCGATTTCGGCGGCTATTTCCGTGATAACCACCCGGACATCCTTGTAATCATAATCTTCAAGAAAAACCTGGCCGTGACCGAAAGTTTTGCTTTGGGGATGATATTCCCGGGCCTCGCGGACGGTGGTCGCGTCCTCGCCGTGGGCATGTCGATATAGTTCAAGCCCCAGGACGCCGAATTTTTTCTCCAGTTTCTCCGGGGGCGTCCGCGCCAAATCGCGCAACGTGCGGATGTTAAGAGCCGCGAGCCGGCGCGAGAGCCGCCGTCCAATGCCCCAAATATTATCCAGGGGGCGAAGATCCCAAATATACTTGCGGAAAAGGTCTTTATCTAAGTAAGCGATATTATCGGAACGGCGCTTGGCTAGGCAATCGAGCGCGACTTTCGCAAGAAATATGTTATCGCCGACGCCGCAGGACGCCGGGAGTCCCGTTTCCTCATATATTGCGTCAAGTATCTTGCGCGCGATTTCCTGCGGCGAGGCATTGTAGTATTTTATGTAGTGGGTAATGTCCAAAAACGCCTCGTCGATGCTGTAAATATGAATATCTTCCGGGGAAACAAAACGCAAATATATCTCGTATACCTTGCATGAATATTCGATGTATTTTTTCATTCGCGGGCGGGCGATGATTATTCCGTCCTTCGGCAGCTGATAAAGTCGGCAGCGGGAACGAACGCCCCTCTTTTTCAAGTGAGGAGTGACCGCCAATACGATTGAGCCGCCGCCGCGTCTTTCGTCGGCCACCGCAAGATCAACCGCAAGCGGGTCGAGGCCGCGAAAAACACATTCAACCGACGCGTAAAAACCTTTTAGATCAACGCAAAGAATAACCATTTAACCCACTCCTGTCGGTTTAATTTTAGCACAAGAAATATCTTTTGTCTATTTGTAAATATAGTTATTTTTTCACGCTTTTTTGAAAAAAGAACAGGGCCGGATTTAACCGCCTGTTCTTCTTTTTAGAGTTTATAGAAGTATTCTTTTCCTAAACCGCAATCGGGGCAAAGCCAATCGTCCGGCAACTCTTCAAAAGGGGTTCCCGGCTCGATGCCCTGCGTCGGATCGCCTTTTTCCGGATCATAAATGTATTCGCAACCCTCGCATTGATATCGATCCATACCGTCTCTCCTTTCGTCATATTTTACCGCTTAATCGCGTTTTATTAATTCGGGCAAATGCCTGAATTCCGTAATTGGGGGGTAACATTTTCCTTTCATGCAGACATGTATTTCCAAGCGCGCGTTTTCCGCCGTTTCCACCTTCGTATTGACGAAAGGCCAATCCAAATCATTTACGGCGGCGAGAATCTCGGCGCGGTTAAAAT
>DGED01000003.1:3852-15672 GCA_002385755.1 Caryophanales bacterium UBA3935
GTTTTTTTATTTCCCCGATGAAGAAGCCCAAAGTTTGTTCCGACGTCTCGTAAAGTTTAATGTCGCCGGTCAACGCGAATAACCGGTATAAATTATAAACCTGCAAGGCGTTGGCGGACGGGGCTGCGCCGTCGTAGAATTCCTTATCGCGAAACAAGACCGTCTCGCTTTCGCAATCGGTAAAATAGTATCCGCCATTTATTATATCATAAAACCTCTCGTAAAAGAAATTATTTAATAATATCGCCTTTTCCAGATATCTTTCCGAAAACGTCGCCTGATACAATTCGATAAGACCGAACAATAACGAGGCGTAATCATCGGCGTATGCCGGGTATTTTACCTCGCCCTCGCAATAGCGGGCGTGAAGTTTTCCGTTTATAATCATATTCTCGTCAATAAAGCGAGCGGCGTCCTCCGCCGTTTTGATAAAACCATCATCACCGAAAACTTTCCCGGCATAGGCAAACGCGGCGATAGCCAGCCCGTTTAATGAAACGAGGATTTTATTATCGACCAAGGGAGGAACCTTTTCCGCGCGCCGGCGGCGCAACAAATTAAGACACTGGTCGATTATCTCTTTGTCTTCCGAAGATATTTCTTTTTTTAAACGCAAAACATTTTGACCGTTAAAATTCCCTTTCGGCGTCACGGCGAAGTACCGCGAAAAAAGGTCGGCTTTATCTCCAAGCGCGGCCGTTATGTCAACATAAGAAAAAATATAGTGCTTACCTTCCTCGCCTTCGGAGTCGGCGTCTTCGGCCGAGTAAAACCCGCCGGCGTCGCTCTTAAGGCGACTCGAAAGATAACGGGCGATTTCATAGACTGTTTTTCGGTACTTTTTATTCCGCGTCGCGCGATACGCCTCGGTGTAAACATACATCAGCAAGGCATTGTCCGATAGCATCTTCTCAAAGTGCGGCACCGTCCATTGCCTGTCGGTCGAATAACGATAAAAACCAAACCCGACATGATCATAAATCCCGCCCATGCGCATTTCGTCCAGTGTTTTTCGCGCCATGAACAGCGCTTCTTCCTTCCGGTAACATTGATAATGCTTTAATAAAAACCAAATGTAATGTGGAAGGGGAAACTTCGGTTCCCGGGAAAAGCCCCCGTATTCCCGGTCAAAATAATACTTTAACCGCAAATATCCTTCTTCCACGACCGTATAGCTTATTTTTTCCGGATTAAACACGGTCGGTTTTATTTTTTCGATGATAATCTCGCTGTTTGTCATTAAACTTTCCCGGTTTTTTTGCCATAGGCGGTTGATATTTTTTAAAATCTGGAGAAAAACCCAGGGCGGGAAATAAGTTCCGGCGTAAAAAGGTTTTTTATCATGATTGATAAAAACTGATAACGGCCAGCCGCCCGCGCCCGTCACCGCCTGGCAGGCGCTCATGTAAATCCGGTCGATATCGGGGCGTTCCTCGCGGTCAACTTTTACCGAAATGAAGAACTCGTTTAAATAGTCGGCGATTTTTTGATTTTCAAAGCATTCCAGCGCCATAACGTGACACCAATGGCAACTGCTGTAGCCAATCGAGAGAAACACCGGTTTGTTTTCCGCCGCCGCGAGCTCGAAGGCTTCTTCGCCCCAGGGGTACCAGTAAACCAAATTATATATGTGCTGACGCAAGTACAGCGATTTTTCGTTCTCAAGCCGGTTCGGCGTTTTATTTTCCATGAATAACATCCTTCGCGGATAGTTTGCGATTTTTATTTTGCCCTTATCGTGCGGATATTATTAATGTTTGTTTGCGCGCGCCGGCAAGAGTTAAAAAAAGAATCAAATCAATGATTCTTTTTTTGGCTTAAAAAATACATTATGACGCTCCCGGCGACGGAGACGTTAAGCGATTCCAACCGGGTTTGCGTTTCGATAGTAATATTTTCGTCGCAAAGAATGGCGATATCGTCGCGTATGCCGCGGCTTTCGTTTCCCAAAACGAGCGCGTGTTTTTCCGCCCGTGACAGGTCCCGCAACGGGACGCCGCCTTTGGGCAAGGCGCCGTAAACGATGACGCCATCCGCTTTCAGGCGAGCGATGACGCCGGTCAATTCCTCTTTCAATATTTTGATTTTAAAGATCGCTCCTTGGGTCGCGCGGAGTACTTTATCATTATAAATATCAACCGAATCCGGGCTTGCGATCACACAGTCGACGCCGAACCCCAAAGCGCTCCGAATTAAAGTTCCCATGTTCCCCGGGTCGCTAATCCCGTCAAGCAATAAAAACCGCTTCCCCGCAAGCGGCCCGCGGGGTAAAAAACGGCAAACGCCGATAATTTTTTGCGGGGCCTGCGATTGCGCCAACTTGCCGATTATCTCTTCCGTCACCAGCACGTTCTCGATCCCGCGGATTTCGTCTTTCTCATCGCATATCAAGACAGTCTCGAGCAAGCCGCTCGACGCCGCTTCCGAAACCAAATGATAACCCTCAATTAAGAATTTTTCCGCTTGGTCGCGATATTTTTTTAATTGCAGTTTCCGCAACTCTTTTATAAATGAATTGTTAACCGAAGCGATTTTTTTCATGATAATATTATCCAAAGCATTAGCCCGACGGTTATCAAAGTCTCCGCTAATTGAATAAAGCAAAAGATTAGGAAAAATTTTTTCTGCTTTTTGTTTTTCAGCAACAACCAGATTACGAAAGAGGCGAGAACGCTTAATGTCGGCAAAATAAAGTTAAAAATATTAAAAAGAGTCGCGCTGGCGGACGAGAATAAATCCAAAAGAAATTTTGCGAAATGAACGCTTAACAAGGCCTGCACATAGTAGAAGGAGAAAATAATCTGAAAAATGATATATATCACCATCCAAAGCGGGATTTCCTCCCACACGGTTTTCGGACGATTCATTTTCAAAAGAACCCGCCTTTTCTTTTTCAATTCCTTATATTCGGCCAATAAGTTTTGATGTTCCTCTTCCGTGAGCAGCTCGTTGCCTTTTTCGGAAAGCTCGAATTCATAGTTTTCTATAATAACCTCGATTTCCTGGCAACGGATATCGATTTCATAAATTTCGAGGTTTATATCTTTGTCTTTTTGGTTTTCCTCGCTGATGATTTCATTTTCTTGTTTGTTCATATCGGCATCTCCTTTATCTCACATAGTATATGATAACATAATCAAAATTATATTTCCACACAAAAATAAAAAGTGCTTTTTAAAGCACTCTTTTATTCGGTTAATTATCTGTTTGTCGTAGAACCTAAGTTAGATTGAGCAAGTTTAACCAAACGACGGGTAATCTCTCCACCTACCGAACCATTCTGACGCGCGGTGGCGTCCGGTCCTAAATTAACACCGAATTCACTTGCAATTTCATATTTCATTTGATCAATCGCATTCTGCGCCCCAGGAACAACCAATTTGTTTTTGCTGCTCTTTCCTGCAGCTCCGGGATTAAAAGATGAAGTATTCATTCTTTTCACCTCCTGTCATCTTTATTATTAGCATTATTCATCAAAATAACCAATTTTTTATCCAGCAATTGTTGCCATTAAAGTTAACGCTTTAAAAGCATTATTATTGTGAGATGAAAAGAATTTTTTATACTTAAATTTCGTAATTACCAGGGATTTTCATTTTTTCAAATATTGAAAATTTTGTTTTGGAATCTAACTCGTAACTTTCCATGTTTTGCAGCGCTTTTTTTATTAATTCAGAAAAATCAAATTTGCTTTCTTGAAATTCGACCTTTCGCGCGTCCGGTTTTATCACCGGGTGCTCGGGAACAAAAATCGTGCAACAGTCCTCATATGGGCGAATCGAAATATCATAGGTGCCGATTTCCCGCGCGGTTTTGATAATTTCCACTTTATCATAAGTGGCGAGAGGTCTTATCACGGGCAAATTGGTAACTTCGTTTATCACCTTCAGGCTTTCGACCGTTTGCGAGGCCACCTGGCCGATGCTTTCCCCGCTGACGATTAAACCAAGATCGCGTTCGCGGCATACCGCGTCCGCAATTCTGTACATGTGTCGGCGCATAATCGTTATATTATAGATGTTATCGACATTTTTGCGGATAGCGTCCTGAATTTCCGTAAACGGGCAGACCAAAAGCGTGATTTTCCCGGTCGCCGTGAACTTGGCTATTTCCTGAAGCAAATCAATCACTTTCTGCAACGCCATGTCGCTGGTGAACGGCGGCGACGCGAAATGGAGCGCGACGAGGTCAATTCCTTTCTTCAAAGCCAAAAAACCGGCGACCGGGCTGTCGATACCGCCGGAAATTAGCAATAAGCCTTTCCCCGATATCGCGGCCGGCAAGCCTCCCAGACCCTTGACGCTGTTTACGTAAATATAAGTTCCTTCGGAACGTAAGTCGATGTGTAGGGTAAGATCAGGATTATGCACGTCGACAACCAAACCGGAAACTCGCGGCAAAACGCGGGCGGCTATTTCTTTGGTTATTATCGGCGACGTTGCCGGAAAAGTCTTATCGCCGCGTTTGGTCTCAACCTTAAAGGTGCATATCGCCTTCTTTTTTTCCGCTTTGATTAACTCGACGGCCTTATCGGCAATATGATCGTAATCGGGCTCCGTTTTCACGCAAAGACTGTAGGAAGAAAGCCCGAAAACGGTATTCAGTTTATCGATAACCGGGACGTGGTCTTCGCCGTTTAAATATATATAAGAGCGAAAATTTGTGTTTTCAACTCTTAAGTTAGGAAAATCTTTTAATTTGGATTTGATATTATTATTAATTTGCTTGAGAAAATGACGGTAATTCTTTTTCTTCAGCGTCATTTCCCCGTATCTAACCATAATTAAATCATACATTGTTTATCACCCGTCGTAAAGATTCCGTTAATTTATCTAAATCGTCATCGCTTGTCCGGTGAGACAAACTGATTCTTACCGAAGACAAGGCGATATCCTTGGATCCGGTCATATTCAATATCGTCCGCTCGGGCTCCTTTAATTTCGACGAGCAAGCCGAACCGGTGGAAACAAATATGGCGTCTTTTTCAAGTCCGTGAACGATCGTCTCGCCGTTGCGTCCCGGAATGGAAATATTGAAGATGTACGGGCTGGCGTCGCTTCCGCCGTTTATTATGACGCCCGGAAGACCGCCAAGCTTTTCTCGAAGGCGCCGGTTGAGTCGCTTCACGGCTTTATAATTGCGGGAAGTCTCGGGATAGAATTTTTTCACGGCTTTACAGAAGGCGGCCGCGCCGGCCAGGTCGACCGTGCCGGGACGGACGTTATATTGGGCGTCGGAACCGTGCATTATCTTCTCAAACTCGATATTTTTCTTGAACGCCAAAAGACCGACTCCCTTCGGTCCGTATATTTTATGACTACTAAACGTCAACAGATCAATATCGCCCAAGGCAAATTCGGGTTCGATCTTGCATAAGCCCTGAGCGGCGTCGACATGCAATTTTGCCTTCGGGTAAAGTTTTATTAACTCCGCCGCTTCTTTAATCGGCTGAACAGCGCCAACGATGTTATTTACCCACATTATTGAAACCAAAACGACGTCGCTGTCTAAATACCCCGCCAATTGCTTGGTGTCGATTACGCCAGCGGAATCAACATCGAGATATTTAACCGTCAAACCCTCGCGCTCCAATTGCCGGTACGCGGCGTAAACGGAAGGATGTTCAATCTTGGTTGTGATAATTTTTCCCCGCGGGTATTTGCGGGCAATCCCGAGAATCGCGATATTGTTTGCTTCCGACGCGCTCCCGGTAAAAACCAGGTTATGCCCGTTTATTCCTAATAACCCCGCGGTTTCTTGTTTGATTTTTTCAAATAAGTAATTGCTTCTTTGTCCTAATAGATGCAAGGAGTTGGTGTTGGCGTAAAACTCTTTTTGTATGCGCGCATATGTATCCAAAACGTCTTCGTCCACCGGGGTCGTTGCCGCGTAATCCAAATATATCATTTTCGCACCTGTTTTCTTCAATATTATCAATTATATATTATACTATAATTTTATCTTTTATCAAAGAATTAAAACTATATTTAAACCTTGCTATTTCCCCAACAATACGATAAAATAAACAGTAATTGATTACGGTCGAGGAGGAGATTGACATAAACAAAAAAACCAGTTATCTCAGTTTAATAAACGCCGTCGAAAACTTGCTTGAAACGGAACATAACGAATTATCAATACTGGCGAATTGCGCGGCCCTAATAAAAACATTCGTAAAAAACATAAATTGGGCCGGGTTTTATCTTCTAAAGAATGAGTTGTTGATACTGGGACCGTTTCAAGGAAAATTGGCATGTAACCCCATCAGGGTGGGTTCGGGCGTGTGCGGGAAATGCGTGGAAGCCCGGGCAACGATTGTTGTCGGCAATGTCCATGAGTTTGAGGGACATATCCCCTGCGACGAGGCGACTAATTCAGAAATAGTCATTCCAATTTTTATTGACGACGAGATCTATGGCGTTCTCGATTTGGACAGTAAAATGTTTAACCGTTTTTCAACCGTTGACCGACGCTTTTTGGAACAAATAACGGTTATCATCGCCCGCGGCGTCAAAATGGCGAAAGAGAAAAACCCCGACGTATGCCTGGTATAACGCCGCCGATAAAAAAAAGAGCCGAAGCTCTTTTTTTTATCTGTTGTAAAACTCAACGATTAGATTCTCTTTAATTTCCGGTAAAAACTCTTCGCGTTCGGGATACCTGACATACTGCCCGGTCATCGTCGACTCGTCAAATGTCACATATGGTCTCTTGTGCTCCAACGACTCGAGCGCTTCCCGAATAATCGTCAAATTACGGGAAGATTCCTTGACGCCAATCGTTTGCCCGGGTTTTACGATATAAGACGGGATATTGTTTTTTTTGCCGTCGACGGTTATGTGGCCGTGCGTAACCAATTGACGCGCCTGGCGCCGCGTAACGGCAAGACCCATCCGGTATACCATATTGTCCAACCGCGATTCAAGCAAAATTAAAAAGTTGTAGCCTTGTTTTCCTTTCATTTTCCGGGCAAGGGTAAAAAACTTTTTAAATTGCTTTTCGCTCATCCCGTAGGTGAAGCGCACTTTTTGCTTTTCCTGCAACTGCAACGCGTATTCGGATAATTTGGAGCGTCTTGTGCCGTGCTGCCCCGGGGGATAAGCGCGTTTTCTTAATTCTTTCCCGCTTTCTAAAGTCGAGTATTTTAACCGGCGAGAAATCTTCCAACTAGGGCCGGTATAACGAGACATTGCTTTCCTCCTTTTTAATATATTATATTTACAGAGGACCTGAATCAAACAAAACAACAGATTGATAGACGGCTTTCGCTAAAGCAGCAAGCTACTAACCCCTCTACAGGAATCATCTGTTAATTTCGTTCATTCAAGCGCTGCTTGTAGATACTCAATTATTATACTCTTTTTTAAACAAATGTCAAGCGTTTTTGGTTGTCAACGCAATATTAATCATCTGCAGAAAATCTTCGCTCTTTAAGCTGGCGCCGCCGATTAACGCGCCGTCGATATGCGGCATGCTCATCAACTCGCCGATATTTTTCACGTTGACGCTGCCGCCGTATTGAATCCGAATAGAATCGGCGATATCGTCGCCGTATGCCTCGGCGATATAACGGCGAATAAACCCGCACGTCTCGTTCGCGACTTCGCTAGTCGCGGTCCGGCCAGTCCCGATCGCCCAAATGGGTTCGTAGGCGATAACGAGATTCTTAACGTCTTCCGCGGAAAGCCCGGCCAAATCAAGTTCTAACTGCCGTTTGATAACCTCTTCGGTACGGCCCGCTTCCCTATCGGCGAGCGATTCGCCCACGCATAAAATCGGGACCAGATCATTTTCAAAGGCTTTATGAAGTTTTTTGTTTATAGCCTCGTCCGTTTCGTTAAACATCGCCCGTCTTTCGCTGTGGCCGATAATAACATAACTTACGTCAATCGACTTTAGCATCGACGCCGACACTTCGCCCGTGAAAGCCCCCTCGTCCGCAAAATGCATGTTTTGCGCGCCGACCCGCAAATTCGGACCCTGTCTTTTCACAAGACAACGCAAAACGGTAAACTGAGCGCAAATGACGCTGTCGATTTTTTCGATCGCGGGAACTTTATTGGCGACCGCGTATACAAACTGCAAGGCCTCGTCACGGGTTTTAAACATTTTCCAGTTGCCGGCGATAATCGGTTTTCTCATGAGCTCACCTAATCGCAGCAACAGCAGCATTTATCGTCAATCGCTGCTATTCCCGGCAATTCTTTTCCTTCTAACAATTCAAGGCTAGCGCCGCCGCCGGTGGAAATATGGGTGAAGTTTTTTTCAAACCCCATGCCGATCGCCGCAGCCGCGCTGTCGCCGCCGCCGACGATTGTAATCGCGTCTTGCAATCCGGCGATAATCTTGCAAATTTCTTTGGTCCCGTTGGCGAATTGATCAAATTCAAAAACGCCGGCCGGGCCGTTCCAGACGACGGTTTTCGCGTCCGAAAGTTCTTTTCTGAACAATTCGATAGTTTGGGGACCAATATCCATTCCCATCATATCCGCGGGAATTTCATTGGAATTAACGGTAACGGCTTCGGCGTCTTCGGAAAACTCATTCGTCACGACATTATCGATAGGCAGAATGATTTTCCCTTTGCCTTTATCCAAAAGAGATTTCGCGTAGTCAACATAGTCGGGCTCGCATTTGGATGTCCCGATTTCATATCCCAGGGCTTTAAAGAACGTGTAGGCCATCGCCCCGCAAATCAATATTTTATCGGCTTTGGTTAAGAGATTTTCAATTACCGAAATTTTGTCGCTGACTTTCGCGCCGCCTAAAATCGCGTAAAACGGGCGCCTCGGGTTATCAACGGCTTCGCCGATAAATTTGATTTCTTTTTCAAGCAAAAACCCGGCGACGGCGACCTTGCTGTTCGAAGCGATACCGACGTTGGAAGCATGGGCGCGATGCGCGGTGCCGAAGGCGTCGTTTACGAAAACCTCGCCGAGAGACGCCCAATACTTGCCCAATTCGGGATCATTGCCCGATTCCGCTTTATTGTTCAGGTCTTCAAAGCGGGTGTTCTCGACCACGATTATATCTTTCTCTTTCATGTTCTTAATGGCGTTTTCCAGTTTCGCGCCTCTCGTCTCGTCAACGAAAGCGACCGGTCGTTCCAAAAGCTCGCTTAATCTTTCAGCCACCGGACGCAAAGAATTTTTCCGCTTGTCTTCTTCCGACTTTATCCGCCCTAGATGTGAAAATAAAACGATCCTGGCGTTTTGGTCCAACACGTACCGGATTGTCGGCAAGGCCTGAACGATCCGATTGTCATCGATGATTTTCCCGTCCTTCATGGGAACGTTGAAATCCACCCTAATCAAGACTGTCTTATTCTTCAAATCGACATCTTTGATGGTTTTTTTACTCATATCTATCTCCTTATCTATAAAAAATATAATCTTTTTTATACAAGTATACCACTTTTCCCGCTAAAAGTATAGGTTTTACTCGAAAAATAAACCGTTTTTATAATCGGTAATTAATAATATTTTATTATACGCGTTTTTCAAGGCGCGAAAATTTTTGCCCGTTTCCAATAATATTCCGCATTTAAATATTATTATTCCTTGATTGCCGCGGTTTTTGATATCGAGAACATTGGCCCCGTTAACCCATATTTTATCTTTCCCGAAAACTTTGAAAAATATCATCCCGGAATTAATGTATACCGGGACGTTATAGGAAAATGAAAAGAGTTCCTTCAAAGCGTCAAGACGCCCCTTTAGCGTCGTTAACTCCCGAAGCAAAAGATTATTAAAGATTTGCCGGGCGGTAAGCCGGTGCGTTTTTTGATAATCGACATTGATTTCCAATATTCCGGTTTCAAGTTCGTAAAAATAAAGGGTGTTTTTATTCATAAAAAAAGCCACCCATTGGGTGGCTCCGTTTCAATTAGTATTTCTTGATTCTAAGCTCGGTTTCGGGATCGAAGAAGTGACATTTGTTCATATCCAAAGCGAGCTCTAATTCGTCGCCCATATGAATGTCAATTCTCGCGCCGATCTTCGCAACCATTTCTTGACCGAACATAATTGAGTAAACCAATGTCTCCGCACCCAACAATTCCGCAACGTCAACTTTTACTTTTGCCTTCGATTCGGCGAATTGCTCCAGTTTGTCGGGAGTGTCGTAAATATCCTCGGGCCTGATTCCTAAAAGAATGGGTTTTTCAATATATTTTTGTTCTTTCAAATATTCCATCTTGCTTTCAGGAACCTTCAGGCGGCAGTAACCGAGTTTGTGATTCCCCATCTGGAAATAACCGTCTTCAGTGACTTTACCTTCGACAAAGTTCATCGGGGGCGTTCCGATAAAGCCGCCGACAAATCTGTTGTCGGGGAAATCGTAAATATCTTTCGGGGCCCCGACTTGTTGGATATAGCCGTCTTTCATGACGACGATCCGGGTTGCCATGGTCATGGCTTCCACCTGGTCGTGAGTAACGTAAATCGTTGTGATTCCAAGTCTTTCCGTAATCTTGATAATTTCCGAGCGCATCTGCACCCTTAACTTGGCGTCAAGGTTTGATAACGGCTCGTCCATCAAGAACACCTTTGCGTCGCGGACGATCGCTCTTCCGAGCGCGACCCTTTGTCTTTGTCCGCCGGACAAGGCTTTCGGTTTTCTATCGAGATAGGGTTTGAGACCCAGTATATCGGCGGCGTTTTGCACGCGCCGGTCAATCTCGTCGCGCGAGAATTTTCTTAATTTCAACCCGAACGCCATGTTATCATAAACTGACATGTGCGGATAAAGGGCGTAGCTTTGGAAAACCATCGCGATGTTGCGGTCTTTCGGCGCGACGTCGTTGACGATTTCGTCGTCGATTCTTAATTCACCCGACGTAACGTCTTCGAGCCCGGCGACCATTCGCAAGGTTGTCGTTTTCCCGCAGCCCGAAGGACCGACCAAAACGATAAATTCTTTATCCTTGATGTGCAGGTTAAAGTCGGCAACGGCATGGACATTTCCGTCAAAGACTTTATTCAGGTTTTTCATTGTAACAGTTGCCATAGTATAATCTCCCTTTCATTTTTATTAACTCAATTATACTATTGTTTATGCCTTTATGCAATGTGCACTTTGCACAATAATTTACTTAATCGTTATCAGCCAGTACATACATAGCGCGTCGTGAAAGTTTTGGATATTCAGGCCCGTGGCGTTTTTAATGTATTCCAGCTTGTTTATCACCGTGTTGCGATGCATGTAAACTTCTTTGGCGGTTTTGGTCACGTTCAGATTGTTGCGCAGAAAGGAAAGAATCAATTTTTCAATTTGCGAGTTGTCGCAGATATCTTTAAGAACGGGGCGTCTTAGATTCTTAATCTTTTTTATGTCGGTTTTAATTACTTCGAGAATCAGATCGTTGACGTTGGCGAACGCGTATGTTTTTTTCGCTAAAAAATCCCGGTAAAAATCATAAAGACCATGAAAATCCTCAACTCGTCGGCTATCGATTTTTCCGCTGTCGAAAGCTTTGGCGATAATGCCGTAATCAATACTCAATGATAAAAACATCTCTTTAATTACGTCTTGATCTTGGTCAAAGTAAAAGAGCAAATAATCATCGCCGATAACAAACGAATCTTTCGCGTCGAGAGCATCGGATAATGTGTTTAGGAAATTGTGATGGTTGTTGGTTTCTTTAAAATTGATTAATATAAACCGGTAGTAGCGATTATTGAGCGGGTAATAGCCGTTATTAAACAGGTAATTTTTCATTTTCTATGGAAAAACCGCCGCAGCTCGTTTGTCCTCTAGGTAACAGAACCGCTTTCTCCTTTCGAAATTCTATTAATATTATAACATTATTGCCGTGAGTTG
>DGED01000058.1 GCA_002385755.1 Caryophanales bacterium UBA3935
CGCGAAACCAATCGTTATATTAACATCAGCAACGTCTACACCGATCCCGGCTACCGCGGCCGCGGATATATGCAGGCGTTAATACTTCACGTGTGCAAATTGATTCAGGACGCGGGAAAAACGCCGTCGCTTTACGTCGACGTCGCTAACCCGATCAGTTCCCGCGTTTATAAAAAGGTCGGTTTCCGTTCAATATAAAATTGAACAAACGGCGGAATAAAAAACCGGAGCGGACGAGACCGAAAAATGAGATTTAACGCTCGCCGCGTGTTTAAAAAAACTGCCGTAATTACGGCGTGATATGTTCCCGGGCGGATCAGGCCGATAAGATTAAGACGTTCTTGGGCGCGCAAAGCCTCACCGAGAGAAACCAAGACGATGATGATTGACGATTAAAGCGCATAAAAAACGCCGGCGCCGCGCTAAAGCGACGCCGGTTTTTATTATCTTACTCCTCTTCCCGCAGTTGTATATTTTTTTCTTTTGCTTTTTCTTCCAAAGTCGGGGGGTCGGAACGGGTATCGTCGATTGTCTTTTGATATTGCATTCTTTTTTTCGAGTGAGCGCGGCTGAAGAATAACGACCGCACGAAATCATATAAGTTAAACGGGGCGATTGGCGCCATGTAGGGGACGCCGAAACTGTTCGCCGAGACGAGACTAATCATAATCGTCGTAAGGGCGAGGATCATACCGTAAAAACCCAAAATTCCCGTCGCGAAAATGAGGTAGAACTTGAGAATGCGGAAGGGATGTGAACCGAAATAATTAGGTATCGCGAACGAGGCCATAAGCGAAGTCGCGGCGATAATCAAAAGCAGCGGGCTGAATATTCCCGCCGCGATCGCCGCCTGACCGATAACGATGGCGCCGACGATACCGATCGCCGGGCCGATTTTCGTCGGGACCCGGATCATCGACTCGCGCATCAGTTCGATTAAAAACTCGATAATGAGCACGTCAACAATCGCCGGGAACAGGACGGATTGACGCATCTGGGCGATCGTGATAATGAAATTCGCGGGCAGGATATCGGCGCGGAACGAGACCATGGCGATATAGAAGGAAGAAGAGCAGAGAGTAAGCAAAAGCGATAAATAGCGGATTATCCGCGAGAAGAGTCCGAAAAACTTGTTGTCATAGCGATCGTCGCAGGCGATCATGGTCTCGCTGAAAGTATGGGGCAGGAATATCGCGATTCCGCCGCCGTCGACCATAATCAATACCTTCCCCTCGACAAGAGCCTCGCACGCCCAATCGGATCGCTCGGTCGTTCCGAATTGGGTGAAGAGGTCGGCGGGAGAGTTTTGGAGCATCTGCTCAAGCTCGCCCGTGCCCCAAAGAATATCGACGCTTAGCGCGTCGATCCGCTTTTTTATTTCCCTGACGATTTTCGGATTGGCGATGTCTTCGATATAGATCACGGCGACGCTCGTTTTCGACCTTTTCCCGGCCGTCATTAAGTCGACGCGGAGATTGGGGTCTTTCATCCGGTAACGGATCAAAGAGAGATTGACGTCCAGGTTTTCGGTGAAACAGTCGCGCGGGCCGCGCAGGGTATAGGTTATTTCCGGTTTTGGGATGGAGCGGTGCTCCACTTTTTTAATATTGGCGACGATATAGGCGTCGTCGGCGCTAAGGAGAAGAACGACCATGCCGTCGAGGATATAATCGACGATTTTCCCCATGTCGTCGTCGGTCTTGACATCATAGGCTTGGATTATTTCGCTTACGGCTTTTGAAGCGGAAAGTTCCTCGTTTTTATTCCATTCGATTAACGGCTTGATAATAAATTCCGCCAAGTCTTTAGTGTCGACGATTTGCTTGACGTAAAGCGCCTTGATCTCGCACTTCGCGAGCCGAATCGTCCTTTCGGCATGGGCGACGCCTTTATTACGCAATTCTATGAGCGCTTTGTGTTGGGCGGCCTTAAACGTGCTCATCTTCTCATGACCCGCCTTGACTGTATTCGATGCGTTCGTTCATTTTCATATCCACCTTAACGCTCGCTTCGTATTTGATATCGGGAAAAATCTCCTTCCAGTCGATTTCCCGACAATACGGGGCGTTTTTGATCCGGAAAACGTCATACAAATCAAGATAATCGGTTTCGTATGTTTTTGTGGCGCGAATGATTTCTTTTATGATTGATTCTTTCATTTTCTCTTCAAGCAATGCTTTTAATTCGCTTTGGATTTCGGCGGTGACGTTAATCTTCCGGCTCGGGTACATCAGGAAGGCTTTAAACGCGACTTCGATCTTAAACGCGGCGCCTCCCCCTTCCCTGTTGCTTTTAATTTTCTTTTTCGTTCTTTTAAGTTCGACGGTAAAGTCGACGTCCCGGAGGCGGAGGGTTTGCGTTGTTTTGAATTTTCTCGCCGTCAAGGCGAGGAGGCCTACCGCGTCCTCGGCCGGGATAAAACCCTTCGCCTTGCCGTTATCGAAAACGGTGTAGCCGGTGGTGCCGACATTATCTTCAATCATCTCGAGCGTCGGTATGACGAGGCTTTTGTTCGGACAGGAAAGCCCCGCGAGGATGTCGAGAACGTTCACGTCGAGCGCGTAGCCGGACTCATAGAGTGACGTGATGTTTTCGTTAACCGCGAGGCCGATCAAGGGATTGTTTTCGTTGCTTGACCTTAAGACTTCCATCGGGTCGCCTTTTAGCACGAATACCCGCAGGGTTTTCCGGTAAAGCGGCTCATGGCGGACGCGAAAAATATATTCCGCGATCGACTCCTCCGCAACCTTCTCGGTAAAAATTAGGCTTTGCACGCCGCCGATAAAAAGGGTTTTGTTCGATTTGTTTTCCAGGTCTTTTCGGGCGCTTTCGTAAGTTTCGCCCTCGCCGCGGATAATGATGTTTTGCGGGGATTGCTGGGCGCCTTCCTGACCCTGGGCGGTCGCGCCGATGGCGGCGACTTCGATATAGAGGGCGTAGCCGGTTTCCGTTTTATCGACGATGACGGCGGTGACGATGTTTTGGTTCTCGATATCCTGCATATCCCAGCATGCCGATAAAAACAACCCGAAAAACAACGCCGCGGCGATTAGTTTAAGCGGTTTCCGCATTTCTTTTCCTCCTTCCGAATATTAAAAGCAAAACGGGAATAATGAAGGCGGTGAATATCATGTAATAAGTGAGAACGTTAATCGCGATGTCATGGAAATTCTCGAAAAAAGACGCGAAGATTCCCCCGGCGAAAGCCATGGCCGTTAGAAGCAACACGGCGATTATCCTTTTCATCTTCGGGAACGCCTTGGTCATGTATTCGACCCCGCCGCAGCTCGTCAACATAAAGCTCGCGTTGGCGCCCATTAACAGAACAAAAAGATGGACGACGTCGAACCTTTGGAGAAAATCGATTTGGATAATGTCGATTTGCCGGATCGCCGTCATGACGGGGTATTTATAAAAGCGGATTTCTTCCATGCCGATCATCATGATGCTAGCTCCGACCGAGAGAATATAAAACAACGCGATTCCGAGAGTGGAGATTACGGAAACGAGAGGGAATTTTTTGTTTTGCTTGGCGAACGGGATGACTGTGATGATCTCCAGTCCGACAAAAGCGAAGGCCGTTTTCCAAACCGCGCCGAAATACCTGCCGAGATCCTCCTTGACAAAAAGCGGCCGGATATAATTAATGTCGCCGAGGAAAAGCATGATGACGTAGAGTATTACGCTTCCGGTCAGGGCGAAAAACCCGTATATTTCAAACAGACGGGCGATGTTCGTAATCCCCTTCGCGGCCCCGTAGCCGCTAACGGCGAGAGTGAAGAAGAGGATAAACCATTTCGGCGTTTTTAGGAGCAGGTTGGCGCTGACCATGCTGACGATATCGGTAGTGATAAAAATCAACGCCAGTAAAAAAAAAACAATATAAATCAAGGCGATTACGTTCGCCCAGAACGGGCCGAAAGCGTCCTTGGCGTGATCGAAAAGCGTTTTGCCGGGGTTTTTTCGTTGGAGAAGGGTGATGAGGAGCGCCAAAAGGGAAAAAATAACCCCCGTGACGAGAATCGCGAACCAAAAGCCGCCTTCCGTCGCCTCCGCCATTGTTTTCGAAAGAAAGGTCGGCGCCGTGGTCGCGAGCATGATGACGAGAATCATTACCAATTGCCTGTTTGTTACTTCCCGAGACATTATTTTCCTCCGGTTTTATTTTTGCCGCGATTCCGCGTTTTATACCCGCGACGGCTTTCTTTTCCAATTAAAAAAACCCCGGATTTTCGGGCCAAAGACAAATCCGGGGTTAAAAAACCGTTGAGCGCCGCCCTCGCCGGCGGCTAAATCGCTATGCCGGGGACGATTTCATAGACGGCGCCGCGATGCCGTTCGGTGACGTTAGCCGTCGCGTAGACGCCGAGAAATAAGCGCGTGTGGTCGCTATTGCTTCCCAGGCTAACGAAAAAGGCCGCTTCCGTACCGAAGGGGTCGCCGATGTCGATGAGGCCGATTTCGTTTTCCTTAATGCCCGACCGCGGCGCGGCGTAGGCGAGAACGCCCCGCGCCGGTCCGGCCGCCGCTTTTTTAAGGTAATCGCAAAACGCGATTTTTCCCGCCAACGAAGCGATTTCCCGTCCCGCGTAAGGCCTAACGCCCGTGAGCGCCGTTCCCGCGAAGCGCCCGTCGCGCGGGTCCTCGTGGTAATAAGATGCGATCTCTTATACACATCT
>DGED01000062.1 GCA_002385755.1 Caryophanales bacterium UBA3935
ATCGAAGCTCTTGACGAAGAAGCCGAATAAAATGGCGAGTAAGACTTAAGCCATTGAGACTAATAAAAAAAGGCGTTTCACTTCCCGAGAAACGCCTTTTTTATTTTTAAGACCCATTAAACACAAAACAAAAAAGATTTGCATTGCGGATACAAATCTTTTTTGTTGGCGTGCCTTGATTATTTTGCGTTAATCTCTTTTTAAATTAATAAAGATCACTCTCTCGCCGACGACTTCGACGGTCTTTATTTTCAACCCCTCGTGCTCGATCGTCCTGGTAACAAGGCGGGCTTTAACCGCCAGCGTCGAACCCTTACGACAATGCTCGCAAACCATCTCCGCCGCCACTTGCCATAATTGAACGGGAATGAAATCCGTATCGTACTCGCCCGTTTCCTGGTTTTTGAAGCCGCGCTGACAAGCCAAGACCATCCGCGTGGTCTTAAGACCGGAATCGGTGGTCACCAACTTCAAATCCTCAACGGTCCTGCCAACCAAAATAACGCTGTTCAGCATCCGCGCGTATTGTTGATCAACAAATCCTCCTTTCCGATAATTGCCGGCGGGTCTATTATACCAAAACCCAGCCGCGAGGCAAAACTGCGAAATCCGACAAGAAATCACTTTTTTCAAGGGAATTTTCTTACCGCAAGCAGGAAAAAACATCGGAATTTAATCCGGTAATCCGCCAGTTTTTGACGGGAACGCGCGATAATTTTAAAAATGTATTTATTTCGGGAAAAATATTTCGCAATTTTTATCCAATAATAATAACCCGCGCGTTCGTATATTTTATGAAGAGGGAGAGGCGGGCGCGCGGAAGTATTTGCCGGCGCGTTGACATTTCATATCCGGCTGACAATCTCTTTGGCGATTGTTATTCCTTCCATAAACAACCTTTCAATGTCGGGACGGGCGGCGACCGGTTTCCGCTTTCCGGCGTCGCTCGGCGCCCGCTCAATCGCCCGATTTATCCCGGTAATTACCTTGTCCCATAAACCGCGCCGGTCTGGCCGCTTACGTCCCGCCGCCGCTTCTTCATTCCTTAATCGGCCGCGCGCCTTAAACCCACAAAAGCGCGCGGATGATTTATCTTTACCTTTCTGATATAACGGGCCCCGATTTCAAGGGCCCGTTTCCAATAAAAAAAGGCGCCGCGCGCCTTTTTTTAGCTTTTGTTTTTTTATTATAATGAATAATTGGTCGAGAATTTTTTGGGGAGAATTACATAGTCAGAAAGCGCCTCGGGAACAAAATATTTGGCCATCGGGATTAACTCCTCCCGTTTCAACCCGGCAAACGCTTCAATGCCCGCGAAAATGTCGGACTGTTTATATAAATACTCAAGATAACTGAAGCCAAGATAATCGAGATTGTTTAGCGATTTTATGAAGCTGCCGAGAACCGACTTTTTAAAGCGCTCGAAAAGCCCCGCGTCGATCGTAATTTTATTAAGCGCGAGCAGTTTTTCCTTGATATAGACGATAAACTGGCGCGGCTTATGGCTGTTGGCCTGGATTTTTATAAACCCGCAAAAACCGTCGATATAAACCTCGTAATAGAGATTGCCGTTAATCAGTTCCAGGTCAAGCATCTCCTGGAAAGCGTCGCTCGTCGGGCCCAACACGGCCTCAATCAAGATTTTCAGTTTCAATTCCGTCGCGAGCGCCTCGTTTTCGCCGTATTTTTCATAAGGAAGCTTAAGCCCGACCGCGACTTTCGGCATCATGATGTCCATTTTGCTTAAGCCGGAGCCGCGGTAGGCTTTTTCGTTCTCGACGTAAAAACTTTTTTTGATATCTATCGCCGGCGGAAATTTTTTCCCCTCTTGGTTTTTACGGACGTGATTGAAAACCGACTCGACGCTATTGTTCTGATTGGCGAAGATATTGTCGGGATCGCCGACGACAATCAAATCCATGTTCGCGGGATGATAGAACGTCCGGTAGCATTTATATAAATGCTCTTTCGTTATTTTCATGATGGAGTCGACGGTGCCACCGACGTCATATCTTAACGGGTACTGATGAAAAAGGTTTTGCATCAGTCCCAAATGCAAGGCGTCGTTGGGGTCGTCAAGATACATTTTTAGTTCCTGGACGATAATCCCCTGTTCTTTCTTGACCGATTCGTCGGTAAAATAGGGATCCTGGACGAAATCAAGCAATAGGTTTATCCCGTCGGTAATATTGGCGGCGCCGGAAAAAAGATAGGCTGTCATCGTGTAATTGGTCATCGCGTTCGAATCGAGACCGTAGCGGGCGAAAAGCGTGCTCGCGTCGTCGCCCGACGGCAAATCGAACATTTTATGCTCGAGAAAGTGAGCGATCCCGAGCGGCATCTCGACGTAGTCGCTCCCGTCGCGGGGGACGAAACGGTTGACGAGCGCGCCGTATTTTGCGGCGAAGCAAACAAATGTTTTATTAAAACCCGGCTTGGGAATGACGATAACCCTGAGGCCGTTGGGGAGAATCTCGCTGTATACTTTCTCGTTTAATTGCTCGTATGTCTTAACCATCGTAATCCTCACCTGCCAATAAAAATACCGTGTCAAGCGCGATTCCCCGCGCCACCGTCACCAAATCTTCCTTCGCAATGTTTTTGATTTTCTCAACCATTTCCGGAATCGAGATGTCCATGCCGTGAAGGTAGTTGCGCAGATGAAAAGCGTTGAGCTTGCGCGGGCTGTCCCCGATTTCCAGCAACTCGTTAACGATGTTTTCCTTGCCGATCGCAATCAAGTCGTCTGAGATGTTCCCTGCCTTATACGACTCCAGTTGCTTAATGACAAGATCGCTCGCCAGCTGGTATTGGTTTTGATCAATCCCGGCGGTAACAATCAAAATCTTGAGGTCGTTTATGATCTGCGAGGCGATATAATAGGCAAGCGAGTGCTCTTCGCGGACGACTTGCATCAAACCGGAAGTAAAGGTCCCGCCGAAAATGGCGTTAAACAATAGCGCGGCCGGGAATTTATCGCTTTTCGTGTTAACGTCGGTCCGAAAGCCCATCAAAAGTTTCGCCTGGTTGATATTTTGCTTCTCGACGACTTCCTTGACCTTCTCGACGGCGCGCTCTTCTTCCGAAACCGTTTCTTCCGGTTTGGGATTATCCTTAAAGTCGCCGAGGATTTTTAATTGCCCGAGCATTTCCTTGTCGTCAAAATCACCGGTCACGAAAATAACGACGTTTTCCTTTTCCAGCATCTCGCGATACGTCGCGTAAACATCGCTCGCCGTGAGCGGGTCGAGATCCTCGATTGCGCCGAGCGAGCTCACGGAAATGATCTCGTCGCGCGACATGTTTCTTAAAAGTTCTCTCAGGGCGTAACGGCTCTTGTTGTTATATATGTTTTTGATGTTATCCCGGAGAATCCGCTTTTGTTCGCGCCAATCCTTTTCCGAAAAAGCTCCGTCCTTCGCGTTCGGGTTAAATATCACTTCCCTTAAAAAAGCGAGCGCTTCCGGAAGCAGGGCGGCGTCGCCGCCGGCGTACTTTGGGTTAACGATTGATAAATGAAAAACGGTAACGCTGGTTTTATAACTGGGATAGGCGGAGATCGCGAGCGTCGCGTTATATAGATCGTATAATTTGTTTGCCAGGGCTTTCTTGCTCGGGTATTTTTTTGTTGAGGCGGTCAGAAGTCGGGTGAGGAGCGACCTTTTCGTGGCGTTTTCCTTGGAGAAAGAGCCGATAAAGGCGACGTCGATGTCAATGGTTTTAAATTTAGAAGTCCTGATAAACGTCGTTTTCACGTTATTACTGCCGGTGCTGATAACTTCCATATTAGTTCCTCCGATTTCTAGTATTTACCGCCGTCGGTTTTCTATTCTTAAAAAAAAGTGGGAAATCCCACTATTTGGCAGCTTCAAGCGCTATCTCCATCATCCGGCGGAAAGAACTCTGCCGTTCCGCCGCCGACGTTTCCTGTTTCGTCACGAGCGAGTCGGAAACGGTCAAGATGCAGGCGGCGTTCTTATTCAGGTATCTGGCGTTCGCGAACAAGGCGAAACTTTCCATTTCCACGGCGACGCAGCCGTGACGGTCGCGAATGGCGCGGAAATCGCCCGCCGCCCGGTAGAAAACGTCGGACGAATGAATCACGGCGCTCGCAAACGGATATCCGAGGCCTTTCGCGGCTTCGCACAAGGCTTCCGTAAGTTCCGGGGACGCCTCCTGAATCTCCTCGGAATAACCGAAAGCGGTCAGGGCATAGCTTGACTCGCTGTAGGCCGCCTTCGCGATAATCACGTCGTAGAGATTAAGCTCGGGGGCGTACGCGCCGCAGGAGCCGACGCGGATTATGTTTTCCACGTTATAAAAACTGTAAAGCTCGTAGGAATATATGCCGATGCTCGGCATCCCCATCCCCGAGCCCATAACCGTGACCTTTTTTCCTTTGTAATAGCCGGTATAGGCAAGCATGTTCCGGACGCGGTTGACCAACGCGGCGTCGGTCAAATACTCGTCGGCGATTACTTTCGCCCTCAAGGGGTCGCCCGGCATCAAAACGGTTTTTGCGATTAAATTTACATCATCGACTTCGATATGGGGAGTGGCCATTTTTGCCTCCTTATTCTTCTTTTACCAAATTCACGCCGGATGACGTCCCGATCCGGTTCGCCCCGGCGGAAATCATCCTAAGCGCGTCTTCCTTAGTCTTTATCCCGCCGCTCGCCTTCACGCCGACGCTTTCCGGCAGCTCTTCGCGCAACAGGCGGACATCCGCTTCCGTCGCCCCGCCGGTCCCGAAACCGGTCGATGTCTTTAAAAATCCCGCACCGGCTCTCGCCGCGAGGCGCGCGAGCTCCCGTTTAATATCGTCGGTCAAATAGCATGTCTCGATAATCACCTTGACGACGCGCCCTTCGGCCGCCTCAACAACCGCTTTTATCTCTTCTTCGAGATAATCATAATCGCGCTCCAGAGCCTTGCCGATATTGATTACCATGTCGATCTCGCCGGCGCCGGCCGCGACCACGGCGCGGGTCTGGGCCCGCTTGTCCTCAATGGTGTCGGCGCCGAGGGGAAATCCGACGACCGAGCAAACTAAGACGCCCGAGCCATCGAGCCGCTCTTTAGCTAAGGCGACGTAGCAGGGATTGACGCAAACGCTCTTAAACGAGTAAGCGGCCGCTTCCGCGCATAATTTTTCAATATCGGCGGTCGTGGCCGTGGCTTTTAATAAAGTATGATCGATTAATTTGTTCATCGCTTCTCCTAGATGTCTATCAAATTTGCCAGGCGGACCGATTTGAAATTATCGTCGGCGATCGCCAACCTGCGCAGGCGGCCGAGCGCCTTGCGCGAGGATTTCGCCTGTTTGGCCTTCAATATATACATATCCGGTAAGAAATTAACGATCTCGATTAAATATTTATTCATAATCCCGTAGAAATCATTGCGCCGCATGAGAAAAGGCAGGTTCTGCTCTTCCTTAATATAAACGTAATCAAGATGCGGCGGGAAAACGGTAGGTTTGCCGGCATTCCAGGTGAAACTCACGCCATATTCCTGCGCGTCGGAATTGACGAGCAACTCGACAAGATTAACCTCGACCTCGTTATGGTAAAAGTCGCGCAGGCTTTCGATCGAGCGCTGGTACCGGCAAATCACGTCGAGTTTTTCTTTCTCGTAGGGAAGCTTGTCCTGCATCCCGTATTCCTCGATCATCTGCCGGCGGCTTTCCTCGAACAAAACGACGACATCCGCGAGATTGAAAGGCTGAACGTCTTCAAAAGCGCTGTTGTAAATATGCAGGTCAAAAAGCTTGCATACTTTTTGCGTGATCGTGAGAATTTCCTTCACCAGGAACGACGGAATCAATACCGGCAGTTCCAAAAGAAAATTGATGTTCAGGAATTGCGGGCTCAGCTTGTATATCTGGCTTACCCGGGACTTTTTCGTAATCAGGTAACGATAGGAAAACTTAAAATCATCGTCGCGATAATCAATTTGAACTTCGTCGTCGGTGTAGTAAATCTTAAAGTTCGGCAAGTTTTCAAAAAAATCGAGAACTTTGGCGAAGTCCAGTTTCTCCAAATTGCTCTTCCGAAAAAAGTGAATGTATATGGCCATAATATTACCTCATTCGTATATTATTCTTTGCGTGGTGATGAAGTCGGGGCCGGCGATATGTGTTCCGGGCATTAACTCCGATTGACTTAGGGTTCATAACAAGAAAGCAAAATTAATGATTAACTCATAGACCCCGAGGGCGATTATCGTCCCGAAGTCAAACGCGAATAAAACTATTTTCCCGCGAAAAACATCCAAATAACAACCGCCTGCTGCTTGCACAAAACGAAAGACGGCGTAGTCGGAGCTTCCCGGCGCCCAGGAGAGAATAATGGTAAAAACGAGAACGACCTGGTAAAGCCGCGCGATAATATATAAAACCAGTAAAACGGTTTTAAACATCTTTCGTGTCCTCTACGTATTGGTATAAAGACCCGTCTTCGAATTCTTCCTTTCCGCCGAACAGGAACAGTTTTTTGTCCAACTTATAAATCTCGCCTTCCTTTGCGTACACGACGCCGGATATAAACGAGAGCATTTCGTTGGCCGCGTCGGTGTCGATCCGATCAAAATTGGCCAAAACGGCGCGGCCGCTTAAAATGATGTCGCATATTTTCAAAAGGGTTTCCTTGCTGTCGTCGTTAACGATTTGGTATTCCATACGGTCGAAGGCCGTGAGCAAACTCGCGTTCTTGCCACCTTTTGCCTTATGTTTATTATATTCACTAAACTCGATTTTATTTCGCTTTTTTCTTTTTTTCAGAAACCCCATGTTATGCTCCTTATATTAAAAATATTCTGCCCAGCCGGATTCTGGTCGCGCCGTGTTGAACGGCGATTTTATAATCATTCGACATCCCCATCGAAAGTTCATGACAGGGAGCGTAAGGAATATTCATGCTTTCGATTTCTTCTTTTATCCTTTGCATCTTCTGAAACGATTTCCGCAGCACCTCCTCGTCGAAGGTGAGCGGGGCGATGCACATCAGGCCGATAACCCTGATTTTCTTGCAATTCTCAAGCTGCTTGATGAATGTCTTGACTTTATTGGCGGGAATCCCCTGTTTATTCGCTTCCTCGCTAATATTTACCTGGACAAAACAATCGAGCGGGGCTTGCAATCTTTTTTCAAACTCAATGGCCGTCGCGAGCCGCTCGAGGGAATGAAGGCAGACTATGCGATTGGCAAGGTCTTTGATTTTGCGGTTTTGGACGACGCCGAAATAATGCCAGCGCACTTTTTCATAATCCTTAAAATGATCGTATTTTTTTAAAAATTCGTCGGCGCGATTTTCGCCGAAATCATAGATGCCGGCGTCGATTAATTCCTGCGTTTGCTCGATATCCATGTATTTCGTCGCGGCGATAATTTGCACGTTCGGATAGTCCCGCAAGGATTCCCTTACCAACCGGACTTGCTCTTTAATACTCATGATTCCACCTTCTATCAAAAAAATTGACTAAAAAGTCATAACGGTTCCCGTTATAATTATTATACAATTATTTCAATTAAAAAGCAATAGTTTTACAGAATAACCTGCTATTGCGTGTATTTCGACAAAATAAACAAAAAAGGCTCGACGAGCCAATTTAGGATAAAAACTACGAATGCAAAAGCCGGCCGATCACTTGGTAAAAACGCTTCACCGAGAGCGGTTTATTCACGAATTCGTTGATTTCCCCGCATCTTTTCGCGGCGTCGCCGGGATAATACCCCGCCGAGGTTGCGATGATCGGAAGCTCCCAGTCGGCGCGCTTCGCTTCACGGATTTTATGCGCGAGGGCGATCCCGTCCAATTTCGGCATCCTGATGTCGACGATCACCATCCGGTAGTAATTTTCCGGCGACGCCAAATACTTCCGCAAGGCTTCCTCCCCATCGCCGGCGGTCTCGACTTCTCCGCCCTGACGTCGGATCATATCGCCGATCACTTCCAAGTTGATGTCGCAATCATCGGCGACGAGAAATCTGACGCCGGTCAAATCGGCGGCGGTAATGACGTTGTTCTTTCGTTTCGACAAAGGCAGGCGGTAAGAAACGGTAATTTTCGTTCCCCTGCCGATCTCGGAATCGACTTCGATATTACCCCCGATTGATTGAACGATCTCCCTCACGATGTAGAGCCCCAACCCCCGGCCGAAATTGCGATGCTTAGTCGATTCCTGGGTGAAGGGGTGAAACATCATCTGAATAAATTCCCGGCTCATCCCGATGCCGTTGTCGCGGACGATAAAGCGGACGAGAGCCTCTTTACCGATCTGTTTCTCATCGCAAATAAGTTTTATCGTTCCGCCCGGCGGCGTGTACTTATTCGCGTTCGCGAGCAAATTAATCAAAACCTGTTTTAATCTTAATGAATCGCCGATAAGTTTATGAGCAAAAAACCCATTCTTTACGATTTCAAACTTCTGCTGCTTAAGTTCGACCTGCACCTCGAATAAAGCGCGCACTTCTTCTACAAATTCGTTTAAATCAAATTCTTCGCGATAGATAATATGCCTGTTTTTACAGAAATCAAAAAAATAATCATTGATCGACATCATGAAAGTGGATAAGTATTTTAGTTTTTCGAGATACTGAATTAATTTCCCCATGTCATCTACGGATTTAAAAGCCAGTTCAATAATGTTGATCATTGAATTCAATGGGTTTCTGAGCTCATGCGATAAAATAGACAAATAATCAGCCTTTAATTCCATAACACAAGCCCCCTTATGAAAATTTTAACAAAAGCGGGCCGATAAATCAAGAAAAATATGTAAATAAATACCTCTATTTTATCCAGTAAATGCCTTCGGCGATTTTTTCCGCCGGGCCGGTAAGCAGTATTCGCTCGCCCGCGGCTGTCACCGCGACCGCGCCGGCGTTAAATCTTACGGAAAGCGTGTCGTCAATTAGCCCTTTGCGGCGAAAAACGGCGTAGACGGCGGCCGCGCCGGTGCCGCACGCTTCCGTCCAGCCGACGCCGCGCTCGAAGACGCGGGCAAACGCGGTCGAGCGGTCGATAAGAGTCGTGAAATTAACGTTGACGCGGTCGGGAAAAAGGGCGTGATTGGAAAGGGCGGCCGCTTTTTCCGTCGCGACCCGCCGCGGGTCGGGGACGGGAACGACCAAATGGGCGGCGCCGGTGTAAACGGCGCTCACTTTGAAACCCTCGAGCTCGCGATCGATAAAAACTTCCGGCGCCCCGACGACGCCGGCCCGTTTCCCGGAAAAATCGGGAACGCCCAGATCGGTCTCGATTAAATCCTTCCCGACGCGGGCCCCCTTGGGCCCGTCCGGGGTGTCGATAATCAGGTCGCGACCGAAGCGCTTTTCCTCATGCAAATAACGAGCCAGGCAGCGCAATCCATTCCCGCACATCGTTCCCTTGCTTCCGTCGGCGTTGAAAAAAAGCATTTCCCGGGGAGGCCGGTAGACGATAAGCCCGTCGGCGCCGACGCCGAAACGGCGATCGCAGATTTTTTTCGCAAGGTCTTGGTAATCGGCGCCGTCCCGCGCATCGACGATCAAGAAGTCGTTCCCCAGTCCATGGTATTTCGAAAACCGGATTTCCATATTCCACCTCGAATAAAGTAATTATAACATATCCAGCGAAAAGAAAAAAGGGTTAAGGCGATTGCCTTAACCCTCAGGTTTTTTATCCGTACATGTCAGTAAGAAGATTGCGATATATCGGCTCGAAAGGCGTAAGCATTTGCGAGTAGTCGGAACCCCCGTTAATGATCGGGTCAATCGCGTCGTTGCTAATGTTCACGTAGCTCGTCAAACTGGTGAACGGGTCGAAAATGACTTTGTCTTTCTTGAAAAAGATTAACGCCTCGGCCGAGTCCGGGTCGTCAAAACGGGCCAAGCCTTCGTTGCGGATCGCCGCGTCAAGATCGTAAGTGACGTCCTCGGACAAATATTTTTCGGTCAACAGGATCGTTTCCGTCCAAGCCCAATAAATATATTCGGCCGTCACACCAGCCGGGTAATTGCGTCCGGCGCCCAAACCGTAATACTGGCCGCCAAGGTTAACCGTCCGGGTCGATTCCTTGTCGAAGTTGTCGGGATAGGGGAACGGGACAAACCCGAAGCTCGTGTCGTCCCCCCATAAATCGGCGGGCCACCTGATGTCGGAATTGATGAACCAAAACTCGCCGACGCTGAACAGGGTGTTCCCGTCGCGGAACGATGTCGATTCGTGATCCCAACCTTGATCGCCCCAGCAATCGTTAACGTAAGTTTCTCTTAATACTTGCGCAGCGGCGATGGCGTAGGAATGATTGAAGTTGATGCTTAAGGTCAAAGAATCCGCAAGGGCGACGCCGCCGGCGTTAACCATGCCCGCCCAGTACAGAACCGGTTTCCCGGAAAGCACGGTTTTGCCGGGCATTTGCGCTTGAGCTTGCAAGACGTAATCCAAAAAATCAGAATAGGACCAACGGCCGTCGTTAAAGAGTTTAGCCGGGGACTCAAGCCCGTAATCGTCCAAGAGATTGTAATTATAGAAAATTCCGTAATAAACGTTGATGCCGTCGGTTGCGCTGTAGAGCAGGTTATAAAGCCCGCCGCGGTAAGTTCCCGCCGCTTTTTCCGCCGGGGGCATCTTATGTTTTCCGTATTTGTTATACCATTCCAGGGTGTCGTGAATGGCGTTTCCTTCCACCAGGGTTTTCGTCCAAAGACCGGTAATGACCACAATATCGGCCTCGGCCTCGTTCGTTTGCGCTTTTTGGACTAACCATTCCGCGCGCGGCTCGCCCCACACGGCTTCCTCGGGATACGCTTCGACTTTTATATCACAGTTAAATAACTGCTTAACGTCATTCCACGCGCGCTGTTTCGCGACTTTGTCCGCAAACTTATAATCGCTTTCGAAAGGGTCATGCTCCCATTCGTAACCGGTGCTCGCGTACATAATAATTTCATACCCGCCAAGATTGGGGTATTCCACCGGCGGGATTTCCGGTTTGATTACGATGACGTGACTGTCGGAAACGGTTTTATCCTCAACCGACGTGGCTGTAATTGTCACCGAGCCTTGTTTTAGGGCGGTAACGACGCCTTTGTCGGAAACGGTCGCGACCGTTTCATCGCTTGATGACCACAGGACGTTTTGCGAGACTCCCGCCGGCAAAACGGATGCCGACAATTGGAGCGTGCCGCCCTCGAACATTTCCGCCTCGCCCTGGATTACGACGGCCTCGACGTTCATCGACCCGCTAATGACGTAAATGCGGATAGACGCGAAAATTTCCTTGTCGGCGACTACCGTCACGGTAATTTCGGTTTCGCCTAAAGCGACGCCGGTTATGAGGCCGGTGGCGCTTACGGTGGCGACTTCCGGGTTGCTTGATTTATATTCTACTTTTTGTTCGGCTGTCGCGGGAAAAACGCTGGTCGTAATCTGCATAACGCTGCCGATGCTGACCGTTTCGCGCGGAACCGAAGCGGTGACCGACTCCGGCGCATCATAAACAATCGGGTTTACTTTGATTTCGACGCGGTCCTGGATTTTGGAATCCGCTTTCGAAGTAACGATTACTTCCGCCGTCCCTGCGGCGACGCCTTCGACAAGTCCGGTGTCCTTATTAACGATTTTAATAATTTCTTCGTCGCTCGAAGTCCAAACCGCCTTGTTTTCAGCGTTTTTTGGCGTGACGGCGCTAGAAAGTTGTAACTGCTCCCCAACGGTGATTTCCATTTTTGGCGCGGTGATTTCGATCGCGGTCGGCGCGGGTTTTTTCCCGTTCTTATCGCCGTCGCAACCGATAATCAAAATAGCAAACGCCGCGACAAACAACACATAAAAAACTTTCCTCATTTGCTTATCTCTCCTCCTCGTAAACTTTCAAAATGAAAGTGCTTACATTTATATTATAACGCTTGCGTTTGTAGAATGCAATAAAAAATTACAAATAAATAAGGTAAAAAAGTGTAAATAAAAAAAACCGGATGATCAGGTTTAATGACAATGCGGGCATTTTTCCTCGTCGCATTCCAGGTTTTGCTTTCCCTCTTCTTGTTTTTCTTGGTTTTCTTGGTTTTCTTTTTCTTCAAACGCCGGGAAATTTTCCTGACCGAATTCGGTCCGGCCGCCCGGATCCCGGTAATAATAGCCGTCCTTATCCTTTTTCAACGCTTTCCGCCTCGGACCCCTTGGACCCGCTTCGCGACCAAACTCGTCGTCGTATCGCTTTTCCTGCTGATTTACCGACCATGCGGCGTCGTTTCCGAATTTCGCGTTATACTTGTTTCTTTCGTCTTTAAAACCCATTTTTTGCCCTCCAATGAATTTGATTTCGCTTCTATTTTTTCCGCCGGCGCGGTTTTTATACTTTATATCGGCGCCGCGCGGAGATAATTTTTTTCCAATAAATTAATATGCCGTTTCCGTATTATTTATGAAAGTAAGTTCGCCCGAGCGAAAAATGATTTGAAAAAAAACGCGATCAATGCTATAATTAGCAATAATCGAGGTATTTTTCGCATGGCTAATTATAGCAAGTATATCGAAGGTTTAAAAAACAAAGACGAAGAATCTTTTAACTATATATATGAAAACACCAAACATACCGTTTACGCGACGATTTACGCGATTGTGCGCAATCGCGCCGCCTGCCAGGACATTATGCAGGAAACATACATGACGATGTTGGAAAAAATATACCAATACCAACCCCGGTATCGTTTTCTAAGCTGGCTAACGACGATCGCCCGGAACAAGGCGATTGATTACTATCGCCGCCATAAACGGGAAGTCCTCGTCGATATTGACGAGGCGGCCGATTTAATGCCCGCGAGTCCGGCGATCGGCGAGGAACGGGCGCTTATCAAAGAAATGCTCGATTGCTTAAGCGAAACCGAGCGCAGCATTTATTTAATGCGGGTCGTGAAGCAACTGAAAAACCGGGAAATCGCCGATATCATGGGGATGCCTTTGGGAACAGTGCTTTGGCATTACAGCAAAGCCGTGAAAAAGCTAAAAGGGAGGTAGCGGCCATCAAAAAGAAGAATATTAACAAGTTGATAAGAAACTATATTATCGAGACCACTCCCGAAATCGACGCCAAAAGCGTAATCGAGAACGCGGTTATCGAAAGGCGCGATTTTGAAGCGGCGAAAACGCCGTTAATGAGACCCCGCGGCCTCCGCCTCGCGGGGATTCTTACCGGTTCGATCGCTTTTTTACTCGCGTTCGCCGCGTTGCTTTTTCCGCTGCTATGGGGCGTCAAGTCTCCCGATAATGACTCCAATGAGCTCCGCGTGA
>DGED01000012.1:0-5675 GCA_002385755.1 Caryophanales bacterium UBA3935
CATTAAATTTTTTTATTATAATCTTCCGTTTTTTAAGTATATCACACTTTTATCAATAATACCATACATTTTGTAAAAAAAAAATAAGAACCCGGGCCGGGTTTTTATTTAGCGTTTGCCTGATTATAAAGAAAACTTACCGTGTTGCGCATCCCTTCGTAGTGAGTTTCGATATCTTCCACCAGCCTGAACTGGTTACGGGCGCGATCGATATTTTGTTCCTTATAGAAGATATTGTATATTTTATTGCCCGCAAAATAATCGTTTAAATATCTAAGCCCGCTCTCGAGCGCCTTCAGGCGCACGGCGTCGATAATATAGTCGGCTTCTTTTTGCGTGAGAAAATCGCGCGTTTCCGAAAAATACCCGCGTAGAAATTCCTTGAAGAAGGCGATATTTATGCGGACGAGGCTAAGATTGCTTTCATCCTCGCGGGTCGTCGACGTCAGCTGCCGGAGAGCTTCGCCCAAATCGTGAAGCAAAGTCCCGCGCGATGCCGCGTCATAACAACTCACGGCAATCACCCTGTAGCTATTGACGTCAAAGATGAAGTTGTTCAGGCGGAGATTATTATGAACGACCCTTAACGGCAATTCGTCGTTTTCGATAAAATGATCAAGAAGTTTTAAATCTTCTTTACGGTCCAAAACAAATTTGGCGTCATTATATAAAATGAAATTCTCGTCGGTAATTTTAAAAACGGTTTTCTGAAGCAAGTCCAATTCCTTCTCGATATTGGAGCACTCGGGAATCGGGCAATACAATTCTTCCAGCGGGAAGTCTTTAAGACTGCGGTGGAAACGGCCGATGGCCTTGCCGATTTCATAAATCATCCGGTTATTGATAATTTTCTTGAACAAACCGGCGCCTTCCGGCATTTTAAACCCGCGCCAATATGTTCCTTCAATAACTATGACGTCGTTTTTCTCCTCGTCGGTCAGTTTTTCCGCCATAAACGAGACTGCCTGACCCCACTTCTCAAGATGCTTTTCGATAAGTCGGTAATTCGCCATCGCTTTCTCGGGACGGTTTACGGCCTTGCCGTCCACCGCTTCCAATAAGTAGCGGCCGTCGGATGCCTCAACAATATAACTGCGGTTGTAAAAACCCCTCCCGAATTTGACGACATTGTCGGTTTTCTCAAAAAGGCCGAGTTTTTTCAATGCTTCAAACATTATCATGATATTTTCTCCTTATCCCATAACGTTATTATACTATATATCGCTCGACTTCGCAAATCTTTTTACAATTTTTTTTCAACATTTGTAGTTCTTTAGCGAATGCCGTAAAGACGATGACGGAAATCATAAAACAGAGCGACCTCCGGCGGGTCAAAAGTAAACCATATGAAAGCCGCCGCCAAGGCGATAAGAAGAAAAACGCCCGCAAAAAACAACACCCGCCGTTCCGGGAGACGCCGGTAAAGCCAAAGTCCCGCCGCCTGACCCGTCGCGACCGCCAATATATATATAGCCGCGTCGATAAAGGCCGACTCGATCCCGAAAGCCGAGGTGTAGAAATAATAAAAGGTAATGATGAGCCACAGAGGCGTTATGACCGCGAAAAAGGCGGCGGTAAACCACAAGCGCCCGGACGGCGACGCCTTACCGCGAAGCGCCCAATAGCCGATAACCCACCACAGGAGCGCGGGCCAAAAAGCCATCTTTAAATGCTCCCAGACGCTTTCGTTCACGGGAAAAAAAGGAGCCAAAAACAAAGGTTTTCCCAAAAACGAAAAAGCAAAATGCATAAGAACGCCGATAAAGATGATAACCGGAACGCCGATAACGTGCCAGCGGGTCACGGCGTTTCGTAAATTTAATCTCTTCACAAATATTCACCCGATAATAGTATATGTGAAAAGAAAGATCGCTATACTTGATATATAAAATCCCGGCTCGCCGGGATTAGTGCCATTTATGCTTGAATAAAACGATCGCAGCGCCCAAGCCGCAGCCGACCAGCAACGCGATGGCGCTGTATAAGGATAGGTTGACCCCCGATTGGCGCTGGGGAGCGGTAAGCGGCCTAATGACCTCGCTAACTTTCACCTGGTTATGCTCGCCGATAATAACGTTGGCGTCGTCGATTAACTGTTCCAGGATGGCGACGGCAGCCGCGATATCCGCCTCGAGTTCGACGGCTTGCGCGGCCCGTTCTTCCTGATCAAACTCGTATTCGGAATCCTCGCCTTTGTAACGCTCAATCATTTTGTCGTAATAGGCGATTTCATTTTCCAACTCAATAATGATTTTTTGCTGGTTTAGGAGGTTGTCCATAAGTTTGTTGTAATAAGTGTCAAGCTCGATGATTTGCGCGGGGTCGGCCCCGGGCAAGATAATCGTCTGCTGGTTCCCGTCGTAATTTTCGATTATTTCCCTAAGGTTCGCCTCGTACGCCACCGCTTTCGAGAGCTCCGATTCCAGGCGGTTAATCTCGTGGGTATATTGGGAGATTAAATACTCCTCATTTTTCGCAAGATAATACGTGTCGATTCGCGACGAGATCTGCTTGAGCGTCGTCCCGCGAAGCAAATTACAGCGGATTAAGATATCGTTAAAACCAATCTTCAAATTATTGGAGACGAAATGCTCGTTTTCCTCCAGGCGAAGCGACGCCGCCGATTCGATCAATTCAGTCTGATGGATGAGAATCTGGTAGATATCCACGTATTCAAGTTCGGTAAAATCAAGGTTAATGATGTTGTTTACCTGCGTTTGATTAACGTATTTCTTATTGAAACGGACCCTAAACTGTTCCACCAGCTCGGTAAGCAAGGACTGCGCCTGGCTCACGCTAATTTTGAGCGCGCCGTTGTTAAGCGAAAGCCGATAATAAGTCGGGTAATAATCGTATTTCTTTCCATCCTTAATCGCCTTCTCGATCTGCGAGACGATATTGCTTGGGATGATTGGGGTGATGACGATGGCGTTGCGCAAGTCATTGCCGTTAATATTAGAAAGGTTAAGTTTTTCAACCGTTTCAAGCAGAATGTAGGAATCAATTAGATGCCTGTCATTAAAAGCGCTGCCGTCGGGATACTGCCCGTCGTCTATCCCTTCCCATTGCAAAGTTACGATCGTTGATACCTGCGACTTACCATTATCGTATATTTTTACGCCGATAAGCGTGGCTGTCAACACAATCGCGACCGTAAGGAGAATTATAAATTTCCCCTTCCATAAAACTTTAAACAACTCCTGCAAACTGATTTCTTTTTCCATAATGATTCTTCTGTCTCTCCTTCCGTGTTTGTTCGACGTTTATTCGTATTATATACGAAACAAGTTGTGTTTTTATTGTTTTTTCCCCAATGACAGTTTGCTTTAGAATAAAACTCTTCGGTTATTGTCTTGCCTTGCGTATGCAAAAGCGAGTAATCCGGGCCGCCGCTTTCGGGTCGGCGCCGACGCGGTTGCCGGTTTCGTATCCCCGCCGATAACCCCTTAACAACCACGCAAATATTTACCACATAAACGACTATTTTCCAACAACTTTTTACAAAAACCCCGTTTTTTTGAAAACGGGGCGGTTATTTACATTAGTCCGGTGACTTTTCCTTCCGGCGTGAGGTCGATGCGCAGGGCCATCGGGGATTTCGGGAGTCCCGGCATCGTCATGATGCTTCCGGTAAGGCAGACTATAAACCCGGCGCCGGCGGAAAGCCTGACTTCTTTGATATGAACGGTATGGTTGTCGGGGACGCCGACGATTTTCGGGTTATCGGTAATCGAGTTCGGAGTCTTCGCCATGCAGATATAGAAATCGCGATACGGCGAGTCATCAAGCCGCCTTAAGTCGCGAAGCGCGTCGGGCGCGTATTCGACGGCGCTCGCGCCGTAGACGCGGTAACATATTTTCTCGATTTTCTCCAAGACCCCTTCGTCCCGTTTGTAAAGCGGCGCGTAGGAAGTTTCCGCGAGGTTTTCAAGCGCCTTTTCCGCCAGCTCCATCCCGCCGGCCGAGCCCTTGGAAAACACCTCGCTTTTGGCGAGCGGGACATTTGATTCTTTCGCCCAAGCTTCCATAAAGGCGATCTCCTCGGGCGAGTCGCTTTCAAACAAATTGAGCGCCACGACCGCCGGCAAATTATACAAGGCGACGGTATCCAGGTGCCGCTTTAAGTTTTTCACGCCCCGGCGCAGGGCGTCGACGTTGCTTACCGAGAGTTCCTTCAAACTTTGGCCGCCGTGATATTTAAGCGCGCGGATCGTCGCCACTACCACAACGAGATTCGGGTTCAATCCCGCTTCCTGACACTTGATGTCAAGGAACTTCTCGGCGCCGAGATCGGCGCCGAACCCAGCCTCGGTAATCACGTAATCGGCGAGTTTCAACGCCAGTTTGGTGCCGATAATCGAGTTACATCCGTGGGCGATATTGGCGAACGGACCGCCGTGAACGATCATCAAGTTATTCTCGAGCGTCTGCACTAAATTCGGCTTCAGCGCGTCCTTAAGCAGCACCATGAGAGAGCCCGCGACGCCCAAATCCCCAACAGTTACCGGCCGGCCGTCGCGGCGATGAGCGACGATCGTCCGGTCAAGCAACCTTCTTAAATCTTCATGATCACGCGCCAGGCATAAAATCGCCATGATCTCGCTTGCGACGGAGATATTGAAGCCGTCAAAGCGCGGCGTCTCCTTAGCCGACGAAAGTCCGACCTGGACGCGGCGCAGGGCGCGGTCGTTCAGGTCGAGACAGCGTTTCCAGCCGACGTTTTCGGGATCAATATCAAGCTCGTTCCCCTGGAAAATGTGGTTGTCAATAACGGCGCTGATAAGATTGTTCGCGGTAGTGACGGCGTGAATATCGCCGGTAAAATGAAGATTAAGCTCGACCATCGGGTTAACCTGGGCGTAACCGCCGCCGGCGGCGCCGCCCTTGATCCCGAAAACGGGTCCAAGCGACGGCTCGCGCAGCGCGCCGATACACTTCTTGCCCATCCGGCACAACGCGTCCACGAGACCGATCGTCGTCGTCGACTTTCCCTCGCCCGCGGGCGTCGGCGTGATAGCCGTGACGAGAATCAACTTCCCGTCTTTTTTCCCTGCGAGCCGGTTATAAACAGCAGGTTCCACCTTCGCGATATACTTCCCGTAACTGAAAAGCTCGTCGCCGCCAATGCCGAACTTGCGGGCGAGCGTCTCGATCGGTTCGAGTTTGGATCGGTTAATGATTTCGATATCGGATAACATCGTTTCACGGCATAACGGAAAGGCTAACGGCTCTCCGTTATGCCCGCTCCTTTCTTAAAATATTATAACCTCAATAGCATTATACTAAATCAGTTCGCTTTATACAATATTTTTTTATCCGGATGTTTTATTAAATGCCGGGAATATTTAAAAATTGAAAGACGCTTAAGTCTTCCCCAAAGCTCATTAATTAGCCAAACCGACCGGTATCCTATCTAAAGCGATTATCAAACAATGCTTTCTTCAAATCGCTCTATAATTCAATCTTCTTTTTCTTTATCGCGCCGGAAATAAGCAAACCAAAGAGCGCGATACTAAAAGAGAGTAAAATCATCGTTAGAAAAACAAAGAATGTATATTCGGACCTAATCAGGAATGCTATTATCGCTTTATTCATGTTAAAACCTCCTCTTAAAACTCTGGGTTAACTATACTCGCGGTCCCCGGCGAACTATGCGGTTCATTCTTCTTCGCTAT
>DGED01000012.1:5752-6883 GCA_002385755.1 Caryophanales bacterium UBA3935
TATATTTAATTGATAGGATTACAAAAACTACTTTTTTAGGTTTGCTAAAAAAGTAGTTTTCAGATATCTAATATATTGATTTTTTCTAAACAACGCCCTGCGCCCTCATCGCCTCGTATATTTTCAAAAAACCGGCGACGCTCGCCCCGGCGAGAAGGTTTTCGGGTTTGCCGAGACGGATTGCGGCGTCGCGCGACCGGCGGAAAATATTTTTCATGATTTCTTTTAACTTGGCGTCGACTTCCTCGAAAGTCCAGGGCAGGAAGGTCGCGTTTTGCGTCATCTCAAGGCAGCTAACGGCGACGCCTCCGGCGTTGGCGGCCTTGCCGGGACCGAACAAGACGCCATGTTCAAGGAAGTACTCGATCGCTTCCGGCGTCGAAGGCATGTTGGCGCCCTCGCAGACCATTCTTACGCCTCCCGCAACGAGCGCTTTCGCGCTTTCCAAATCGAGCTCGTTTTGCGTCGCGCAGGGCAGGGCCACGTCGCAAGGCAAGCGAAAGATTGCCGAGGGCGGGGTTAGGAAACTCGCGGCGCCGTCTTCCTTAAGATAAGCCTCTAGCGGCTCATTTTTCGCTTTCAGTTGTTGAACAATCCCGATATCAAGACCCGCGGGGGAATAAATCACGCCCCACAATTCGCTTAAAGCCACGACCTTGGCGCCGAGCTCGGCCGCCTTGCAGGCGGCGTGAAACCCGACCTGACCGAAACCCGACACGACGACGCGCTTGCCGGCAAGGCTTTCGCCGCGGAATTCCCTTAACATCTCCTCGGCGAAATAACAAAGCCCGTGCCCGGTCGCCTCCGGGCGACCGAGACTCCCGCCGTAACTTGCGCTTTTTCCCGTGAACGCGCCCTCGAAGCGGTTCACTAGTTTTTTATAATAACCGAAAAGATAACCGATCTCGCGCGGTCCGACGCCCAAATCGCCAGCGGGCACGTCGACGCCGGCGCCGATATGGCGGTAGAGTTCGGAAATAAAACTCTGACAAAAACGCATCACCTCGCCGTCGCTTTTGCCTTTGGGCGAGAAATCCGCGCCGCCCTTGGCGCCGCCCAAAGGCAGGCCGGTAAGGGCGTTTTTGAGGGTTTGTTCAAAAGCGAGAAATTTCGCAACCGACAAATTCATCG
>DGED01000012.1:6980-8191 GCA_002385755.1 Caryophanales bacterium UBA3935
ATTTGTGGCATCGCGGGAAGGAGAGAATCGACCGATTGCAAAAATATCCGGACGACCTGAAGAAACTCGGGCTCGTTCGGGTTTTTACCGACGCATTCTTTATATAGTTTATTTAAATAATCGCTTGCAAACATGCTATCACCTTATTCCGTTATTTTCTTATTTTATCACACTAAAGCAAGCAATTACAAGAAATTTTTTCTCATAACGCGGAAATCGTAGCGATTTTTACATAAAACATAAAAAAAAACACTGCGCAGGCAGTGATGATAAGTAAAAACGCGTCGCTATAGCACGCCCGAATTAATCGCCCATAACCCGAAGGTATAATAAGCCAAGAAAAGCAGCCACAACAAATAGGGAATAAAAAGATATCCGCTCGTTTTATTGACACCTGAGAGACGCCGGTAAGTAGCGTAAGCCAAAACCAAGAGCGCGAGCGTCCACAGGAGGCCGGCAAGCAGCCATCTCAAGCCGAAAGTAACCGGGAACCAGAACAGGTTCAGGAGCAGCTGCCAAAAGTAATATTTAAAAACGCCCGATTTCGCGGGTTCGGAGCCCGTGACGCTTTGCTCGGCAAAGTACGCCGCGAGTCCGGTCAGAAGATACATAAAACTCCAAATGGCGATGAGGACAATCCGTGGCAGAGGCGGCGCCGGCTTGGAGAGGCCGTCGTAATAATCGCGGAAATCCGGCATCAGCATCATGATTATAAAAAAGAGCATCAAGGGCACCAAGAGATGAAAAGCCAAACTTTTGAAATTGATTCGGTTCATTGCGTTATCCTCCTAGTCCATTATATGAGGACCGGCAATAACTTATGTTTTATTTTTGAGTTCCGCGATTTTATCGAGCGATACCCGCAAGTTATTAATAAAAATCCTGTCGTTGCTCGTCAAAAGCAAAAGCAAATACGCGAGCGCCCCGACCGCGCCGAGCGAAAGAAGCCGGATTAGCGGGCGGGAAACAAAAAGCGCGATGACATGATCAAGCAAAAACAAAGGCAGGGAAAAAAGAAAATAAGTCGCGGTCTTAAACGTAACAGCGTCGATCTTCCGGTCGACCTTGCGGACAAAGACGCGCATCATTACGGCAACGATAAAAAAAGACGCCGCGAGCGTCGCGACCGCCGCCGCCGGCCGGAAATAGCCCGTGAAATAAAGAACGACGTTAGCCGTTAGGTTAAAAAGCCCGCCGGTCAGGTTGCAGGC
>DGED01000019.1:0-8654 GCA_002385755.1 Caryophanales bacterium UBA3935
TTATCATAATATATTCACAATAATTTCATTTTGCGGTATTTGTGTTATTGACTTTTCGCTTTGCTTTTATTATAATAATCAATGAAATCGCCGGTATTTGGTGCGCAAGCATAACAAGGAATTAGGTGAAAAGCCTAAGCTGTCCCAGCAGCCGTAAAGCGGATGAAATCAGAATTCCACTGCCCGCGGGCGGGAAGGGCTGAGAGTAAAGCGAAGCTGAGCCGGAAGACTTACCAAGTACTGAATGCGTTTCTCCTGGGTATGAGAATAGGCAAATATATTTCATTTTTATATTTCCTATTTTCATATTACATTATCGTGAAAGGAATGTAAAAATGAAAAAGATTTTTTTGTTTTTCTTATTGTTTTTGGCGTTTTTCGCCCTTGCCGGGTGTGACAATCCGGAAAACGACGCGAAAGGGACGATTACGGTCATCGTCGTGAATTATGAAAAAGAAGAGGTGTTTAACGGCGAAATAAGTTTTCGCGAGGGCGACACGCTTTTGGGTCTGTTGCAGGAACACGAGGAAATCCAAATGGGCGGAAGAGAAGAATCCTACGGTTTTTATATCACAACGATTTGCGATATCAACGCCGAGGATTATCCCGGGACCTTCTGGCAAATCAATGTCAACGGTCTCTCTTCGTTGGTAGGTATTTCCGATATTCCTCTGAAAGATAAAGACGAAATAAAATTTTCGCTTATTAATTGGTGACCAAAAGTCTAGTTGCTAGCAACTAGACTTTTTAGGTTTATTTTTCCAATTATCGTATATACTATAGTTAGTCTTATTTCGGAGGAAAAATGCGCGGAAGTGGGATATTATTGCCGGTAAGTTCGTTAAACAATCCATATGGGATCGGGACTTTGGGGAAAGAAGCCTATGAATTCATCGATTTCCTGGCGGCCGCCGGGCAGAAGTATTGGCAGGTGTTGCCCTTGGGTCCGACGACATACGGCGACTCCCCCTACCAGACTTTTTCCGCGTTTGCCGGAAATCCCTATTATATCGATTTTGACTTCTTGCGCGAGGACGGGCTACTCGCGCCCGAGGATTATAATTTGATGAAGACGGACGAAGGGGATATCGATTATTTCTATCAATACCGAAATCGCTATAAAGTGTTAAGGAAAGCATACGGACGGTTCCGTCACGACAAGGCTTATCGGGAATTTGATGTCGAAAACGAAAGCTGGTTAAAAGATTACGCCGTATTTATGGCGATTAAAAACGAAACGCCGGAGGGGGCTTGGGACCGGTGGGATGAGCCCCTTAAATTCCGTAAAGGCGCGGCCTTTCATGACTTTATCGCCGCCAAACGGGAAGAGATTGGTTTTTGGAAGTTTCTCCAGTTTTTCTTTCACAAACAATGGCGCCGGTTAAAAGCCTACGCAAACCGCGCGGGGATAAAGATTATCGGCGACCTGCCCTATTATGTGGCGTATGATTCAAGCGACGTATGGGCCGCCCCCCTTAATTGGCAGCTCGACAGCAACCTCGCGCCGCTTTCGGTCGCCGGTTGCCCTCCCGACGCCTTTTCACCCGAAGGACAACTTTGGGGAAACCCGTTATATAATTACGCAAAAATGGCTGAGGAGGATTATTCCTGGTGGGTTGAACGTTTTAGACACGCCTTGTCCCTGTATGATTGTTTGCGAATTGATCATTTCCGCGGGTTCGAGGCCTATTACGCGATTCCCCGCCAGGCCGACACCGCGCGCCATGGGGCGTGGATAAAGGGGCCGGGCAGCGGTTTATTCCGAAAAATAGCGGAAAAACTCGGCGAGCTACCTATTATTGCCGAGGACTTGGGTTATCTTACGGAAGACGTGTATAAACTGCGCGACGAGGCCGGTTTTATGGGAATGAAGATTTTGCAGTTTGCTTTCGATCATCGGGACGATAGCATATATCTTCCGCATAATCATGTGAAAAACGCTGTATGCTATCCGGGAACGCATGATAATCCCCCGACAAAAGCTTGGTTCGCGTCGCTTTCGCCTCCCGATCTGGCGTTCGTTTATGAATATTTGGGGATTCGCGAGCCTGGCGAAGCGGTCGAGAGATTTATTAAAGCGGCGCTTGTTTCCGCGTGCGATATCGCCATTATTCCGATGCAGGATTATCTCGAACTGGGGGCCGAGGCGCGCTTGAACACGCCGGCGACTTTGGGCGGTAACTGGCGATGGCGCTTGAAAAAGGGTCAAACGAACGCCGAATTAGCGGCGAAAATTTCCGCTTGGACCAAATTATACAGGAGATAGGAGACAGTTATGAAATATCCGGATTTTGTCGTAAATATTAACGAATGGCTGGGAAAAATCGGTCTCGATCTATATGGTGTCTTGCTCGGCGTCGGCATTATCGTTCTCGTCGAGTACGCGATCTACGCTTTCGAGAAGAAGGAGAGATACCCGCGGGCCGCGACGAATAAATTCTTGATTTTTATCGCCTTGTCGCTCGCTTTCGCTTTGCTTTCAGCCTTGCTTTTTGACGCCGTGTTTCATTATTTTCAAACCGGGGTTTTTGCATTTGGCCCGATTACTTATATCGGCGGCTTCATTGGCGGCGTCGCTGTTTTCGCCGTTTTAATTTACTTTTTTTATCCGGATGAGAGAAAGAATATTTTGCGGTTGCTCAACATAATTATTCCCGGCGTCGTATTGGCGCACGCTTTCGGCCGCCTCGGTTGCTTTACCGCCGGTTGCTGTTACGGGCGGGAGACGGACGGCGTTTTCGGCGTTTTGTTTCCCCCGGGAACCAATCCTTACGCCGACGGCATCCGCGTCCCGATCCACCCGACTCAGCTTTACGAGGCCTTTTTTCTTTTCGCGTTTTTCTTTGTTCTCGTATACGTTCCCAAGGTAAAGAAACATAAATTTGCCTCATACTTAATCGGTTACGGCGTTTTTCGCTTTGTCATGGAAAAGTTTTTCCGCGACGACCCGCGCGGGCTATTGTTTGGGTTTCCGCCGTCGCTCGTGTTAAGCTTCCTGATGGTTTTGACGGGAATCGCGATATTGTTTTATACATTATTCTTCAAGAAAAAACGCGCGTCGGGGGCGCCGGCGGCATGAGTCATTACTATATAAACGACCCGGGATTAAAGAGCGAGATCCGGAAAATAACCTACGATTACCGCGGCCATCGTTTGGTTATGTATACAGACCGCGGTGTTTTCGCGCGCGAGCGAGTCGATTTCGGGACGCACCTTTTGCTTCAGTCCTTCGTCCCGCCGGAAAAAAAGGATGTCCGGGCTCTTGATATCGGCTGCGGTTACGGGATAATTGGTCTTGCGTTGGCCAAGGCGTACCCGGGTTTTCGGGTCGAGCTAAGCGACGTTAACAAACGGGCCGTCGATCTCGCGCGAAGAAGCGCTCTTGAGATGAAACTTGAAAACGCGAAAGCGTACGCCGGTGATTTGTATGAAAACGCGGAAGGTCTTTTTGATGTCATTATCACTAACCCCCCGATTCGGGCAGGGATGGCGACTGTCGAAGCCATCTTCGCGCAAGGTTACGAACGACTCGCGCCCGGCGGATATCTCTGGGCGGTCATGAGAAAACGGCAGGGAGCGAAGAGGATGATGGAAAAAGCGGCCGCTTTATCCGGTTTTTTGGAGACCGTTCTCGTGAAAAAAGGATATTGTGTTTTTTATATCAAAAAACCTTTGACTTTTTGACAAGTTTGTGTTAACATAATAAAATGCGATATAATGTGCTTTTGCAGTCCTTTTCATTAAAAATGTGAGGTGGAAATCATTTGATTTGGAAAAACGTTACCTATGGGAAAAATCGGGTTCGCCGGAATTATTCGCGCGTCAGGACTAACGTCGAGCTCCCCAATTTAATCGAAGTACAATTAAAATCGTTCGAATGGTTTATGACCACCGGACTTAAAGAACTGTTTGCGGAGATTTCCCCGATTCGCGATCACGGGGAAAAATTGGAGCTTTATTTCGGTGATTTTGAATTCGAGCCGCCGAAATACAGTCCGATGGAGAGCAAAAAGAACGACGTTAGTTTCGCATCGGCCTTGAAGGTCGACGTCCGGCTTGTGAATAAAGAGACCGGGGATATCAAGGAACAAAAGATTTTCCTCGGCGATTTTCCGATTATGACCCCCTCGGGTACTTTTATTATAAATGGCGCGGAACGCGTCATTGTCTCGCAAATCATCCGTTCAGCCGGGGTTTTTTACGCTACCCTGCTAAAACAAGGCCAAATCCAGTATTACGGGCAGATCATCCCGACCCGCGGCGCCTGGATCGAACTCGAGATGGGCTCGAAGGATATCTGGTATGCGAAACTAGACCGGTCAAAGAAAATACCTTTGACGACGTTTTTGCGCGCTTTGGGCCTTAATTCCAACCGCGAGATTATCGAGCTTTACGGCGACAGCGAGTATATCCGGAACACTTTCGATAAAGACGAATCTTTCGGTTCCGACGACGCCTTGGAGCAGCTTTACGAAAGAATGCGTCCCGGCGAGAAAGCGACGCCGGAAGGCGCGAGAAATTACCTGTGCAACCGTTTGTTCGACACTCGCCGATATGACCTTGCGAACGTCGGGCGGTACAAGGTGAATAAAAAACTCGACGTTCTTGCTCGCGTTAAGGATATCGGCTATGATAAATGCGCTTTCGCTTCCGATATCGTTGATTCCAAGACCGGCGAGGTGGTATTTTCGACCGGGGAAAAAATCAGCGCCCAGGCGTGCGAATTTTTGGCTAAAAACCGTCGCCTGATCCGCGTCCGGAAGGAATACGAGCAAATGCTCGTCGGGAATTCCGTCGTTTTGGAAATCCTCGACATCGAGTATGAAAAACATCACGGTTTAAAGGAAACTTTCCGGCTCATCGGCAACGATCAGAGCGAAACCGCCAATCATATAACTTTGTCCGATATTTTCGCGGCGGTCGGTTATTATATCAACCTGCACGACGATATCGGCAAAATTGACGATATCGACCATTTGGGCAACCGTCGCCTGCGGCTTATCGGCGAGCTTCTCCAAAACCAATTCCGGATTGGGCTTGCGAAAATGGAGAAGAACGTTCGCGATCGGATGTCGACATCGTCCGACCCGCGCAGCATCATTCCGCAAAACTTGATCAACATCCGGACGTTGACTTCGTCAATCCGCGAGTTTTTCGGCAGCAGCCAGCTGTCGCAGTTCATGGATCAAATCAATCCCCTGTCGGAACTCACGCATAAACGGCGCATCAGCGCCTTAGGCGTCGGCGGCTTAAACCGGGAAAGGGCGACTTTCGAGGTTCGCGACGTTCACGTTTCCCACTACGGGAGGATTTGTCCGATCGAAACGCCGGAAGGGCAGAACATCGGCTTGATTAACTCTCTCGCGACTTACGCCCGCGTCGACCAGTACGGTTTTATCGAGACGCCTTATCTTAAAGTAAAGCAAAGAGCGAAAAAGAATCCGTTGATAACCGATGAAATAATTTATCTGACCGCCGATAAGGAAGAACAGTATCATATCGCCCAGGCGAATATCCGGGTGAACGAGAAAAACGAAATAATCGACGATGTCGTCGTCGCCCGTTTCGGCGGCGATACCTTTGAGGTGCCGAAAGAAACAGTCGATTTGATCGACGTCTCGCCGAAGCAAATCGTTTCCGTTTCGACCGCCTGCATCCCCTTCCTCGAGCATGACGACGCAAACCGCGCCCTGATGGGGGCCAACATGCAACGGCAGGCAATCCCGCTGCTACAGACGGAGGCCCCGTATGTCGGGACCGGGATCGAGGAAAAAGCGGCGAAAGACTCCGGCACCGCCGTCGTTTGCGAGAGAGACGGGGTTGTCGAATACGTCGACTCCCGGAAGATAATCCTTCGCGAGGCCGGCGGTAAACTGAAAGAATATAACCTGGTCAAATACGAACGCTCCAATCATTCCACCTGCTTCAATCAAAAACCGATTGTCAGGAAGGGCGAGTCCGTCAAGCGCGGCGACATCATCGCCGACGGTCCCGCGATGGACGGCGGCGAGCTCGCGCTTGGGAAAAACGTCACGGTCGCTTTTATGACCTGGGACGGTTACAACTACGAGGACGCGATCGTCATAAGCGAGCGTTTGGTTCAGGATGACGTTTATACATCAATTCATATCGAAAAATACGAGGTCGAGGTTCGCGACACGAAACTTGGCAAGGAAGAAATCACCCGCGACCTGGAAAACGATCGCAAAGAAGCGATCGCCAACCTCGACGAATACGGCATCGTCCGCTTAGGCGCCGAGGTAAAAGAAGGCGATATACTTGTCGGGAAAGTGACCCCGAAAGGACAGACCGACCCGACGCCGGAAGAACGGCTTTCCCAAGCGCTCTTCAGCGACAGTTCCAAAGACGTGCGCAACACCTCCCTGCGCGTCCCGCACGGCGGCGGCGGCATCGTCCACCGTATCGAGCATTTTCGTCGCAAAGACGGCGCGGAATTACCGCCGGGAGTCAACGAGGTCGTTCGCGTTTATATCGTGCAAAAACGCAAGATAAGCGAGGGCGACAAGATGGCCGGGCGCCATGGAAACAAAGGCATTATTTCCCGGATTCTTCCCCAAGAGGATATGCCGTATATGGAAGACGGCACGCCGATCGACATCATGCTAAACCCGCAGGGGATACCCTCGCGGCTTAATATCGGTCAAGTTCTGGAGATCCATCTGGGGATGGCCGCGAAAAAGCTTGGCTGCTATATCGCTTCCCCCGTTTTCGACGGCGTCGAGAACGAGGACTTAAGGGAGATCATGGAAGAAGCGAAAATGGAGCCCGACGGCAAAATGGTTCTCTACGACGGGCGGACGGGCAAACCGTTTGACAGTCGTATCGCCGTCGGCATCATGTATATGATCAAACTCGCGCACATGGTTGACGATAAGATTCATGCGCGCAGCGAGGGTCCCTATGCCCTGGTAACGCAGCAGCCGATGAGCGGAAAAGCCCAAAACGGCGGCCAGCGTTTCGGGGAAATGGAAGTGTGGGCTTTGGAGGCTTACGGCGCCGCCTATACGCTTCGGGAAATGCTCACGATCAAGTCCGACGATATTATCGGCCGGAATAAAGTATACAAGGCGATCGTCGACGGCGACCCGATTCCCAACCCCGGAATTCCAGAATCTTTCCGGGTTTTGGTTAAGGAATTGCAAGGCTTGGGCTTGAGCGTGAAACTTATTGACGCTGAAACAGGCGAAGACGTCGCCAACAGAAGTCTCGTGGAAAGCGCGCCGCCGCGCGATAAGAAACAAGAAAACAAGAATAAATATAAATACATTCAAATTGGCATCGCTTCCCCCGAGGAAATCCGCGGCTGGTCCCACGGCGAGGTAAAAAAGCACGAAACGATAAATTACCGCACGCTAAAGCCGGAACGCGACGGCTTGTTTTGCGAGGTAATATTCGGGCCGACGAAGGACTATCAATGCGCCTGCGGGAAATCCCGGCGTTCGATTACGCCGAAAGGCGAGACGAAATGCGAGCGGTGCGGCGTCGAGCTGACCGAAAGCAAAGTCAGAAGAGAAAGAATGGGTCATATCGAACTCGCCGCGCCCGTCGTTCATTCTTGGTTTTTGAAGAACATCCCTTCGAAAATCGCGTTGTTGCTCGACATGAAAACGAAAGAAGTCGAGGAAATCGTTTATCTCGCCTCCTATATAGTCGTTGACCCGGGATCCGTCGATATCCTGCATAAAGGGCAAATCCTCACCGAGCAGGAACACAGCCAGTTTCAGAGGGAATTCGGTTCCTCGAAGTTTAAGGCGCTTACCGGCGCTGAAGCGATTAAAAAACTATTGCAGGACCTGGATTTAAAAGAAACGGCCGAGCAGCTACGCGAGGAGTTAAAGAAAGCTACCAAGCAAAAGCGCGAGAAACTAATCAAGCGGCTTGACGTTATCGAGGCGATTCAACAATCCGGAAACAAACCGGAATGGATGGTCATGGAAGTTATCCCTGTCTTGCCTCCCGATCTTCGACCGATGGTCCAACTTGACGGCGGCCGTTTCGCGACGACCGACTTAAACGACCTATACCGGCGGATCTTAAACCGCAATAACCGTTTGAAGAAACAATACGAGCAGCGCGCCCCGGGCTTGATTACGAAAAACGAGAAACGGATGCTTCAGGAGGCGGTCGACGCCCTGATTGACAACAGCAAGCGAAACAAGAAGGTGGTCGTGGAGAGAAACAGGCCGCTTAAGTCCCTGTCCGACCTTTTGCGCGGAAAGCAGGGCCGCTTCCGGCAAAACCTTCTCGGTAAGCGCGTCGATTACTCCGGCCGGAGCGTTATCGTCGTCGGTCCCGACCTTAAGATGTATCAGTGCGGGATACCGCGGGAAATGGCGTTGATTTTGTTTAAACCCTTTATCATCAACGCGATTCTTGAACGCGACAGAGAAAATCCCGAGGGCGGAAACCGGATCAGCCTGAAACGGGCGAAGGAAATGATCGAAACGGGCGACCCGATCGCCATGACCGAGCTGGAAAAGATCGTTGTCGAGCACCCGGTGCTTTTAAACCGCGCGCCGACGCTGCACCGGCTTGGAATCCAGGCTTTTGAGCCGAAACTGGTCGAGGGAAAAGCGATCCGCTTGCATCCCCTGGTCACGCCGGCGTTTAACGCCGACTTCGACGGCGACCAG